>JALSGI010000532.1 GCA_026982835.1 Planctomycetota bacterium
AGTCACCGCGTTTTCCGGCACACCGGTAGTCTGAACCGGCACTTGGCCCAGCACCACCTGGCCAAGCTTTTCCACCCACTTCCGGCAACCGTTCCGGGGGCGCCGGTCCGGCTCCGGCGACAGGGCCTGACGCAGCAGGGCCGCTTCGGCCTCGGGCAACCCATCCAACTGGGGCCTGCCTTCCAGCTGGTTGCGAACACAACTAACCGGATCCGCCCCGAACGGCTCCTGGCCGGTACGCAGCTTCACATACGTGGCCGCCAGCGAATACAGGTCCACCGTGGGCGAAAGCTGGTGGTCCTCGTATGCCTCCGGGGGCATATAGCCCAGGGTGCCCGTGCCGGTGTGACCAACCGTGCTCAAGCCCGCAAACTTCACCAGCCCCAGGTCGGCCAGCTTCACCTGGTCGTGGAACAAAAGCAGGTTCTGCGGCTTGATGTCCCGGTGGTAGATGCCCTTGGAGTTCAAAAAGTCGATCCCCTCGGCCGCCTGCTCCATCCAGGGCAAAAGCACCTCCGTCGGGATGCCTTGCTGGCCCTGTTGCTGGTACTCCCGAAGCTTGTCCAGCAGGGTGCCCTCCCGGGCAAGCTCCCAGCGGGTAACCAGGTAGCCAGCGATGACCCAGGAGTCCATCAGCGACAGCACCCGGGGGTGGCCGCTGATCTGCTGGACCAGTTGGAGATTTTCCAGTTCCTTGCGGACCGCTTCTTTTTCTTTTTCGTCTGCCTTGTCATCATCGATGGGGGCATGGGAGACTTTGACCGCGCAGGCCACGCCCCCGGAGGATTGGGCCTCCCAGACTTCGGCAAACCCGCCGCGGCCCAGACGGCGCACAAACCGAAGCCCATGCTTCTGCTCAAGCTCCTGGCGGATTAGGTCGTCCATTGCTGCTCTCCCCGTACCAGGACCGGACCGGAAACCATGCCTCTATTGTAGAGAGCGCAGCGGGAGGGTGCATCTGGGAAAAAATTTTCGGCGTGCGACGTCTTGGGCCTTGGGTCCTGGGTCTTGGGTCTTGCGGTGGTGCTTTCGCACCAGTGCGAGAACGAGCGTCAATTCTTGCAACCGGCGAGCCCCGAGCTTCAGCTCGGGGAAGGCTTGGAGGCGTGGGGGCTTGGGGGCTTGGGGGCTTGGAGGGATGGCGAGCCGCCGGCGTAAGCCGGCGGTTGAACGGCGAGCCGCCGACTTCAGTCGGCGGAGGGCGTGGGGGCGTGGAGGCGGTTAGCGAGCCGGGAGCGTAAGCTTCCGGAGACGATAAGAAAGCGGCGCATGATTGCCGTGCTCTCCGTGGGCTTACGCCCACGGCTCGCGGCTGCAAGAACCAGCGCCAGCGGCAAAAACAACCGCGTGCTCGCGGTGCGCGGCTGGCCGGGGGCTTTGCGTGCTTGCCGATGCGGCGAGTCGGGCGACTCTCAATTGTGGCGAATCAACACCACCTCTCCCGGCTGGACGAGGTACCCTTTGTGTTCCTGGCGAACCAGGCCCTGGGCCTTGAGTTCCCGCAGGCTGCCCAGGCGGACCAGGTCTTCGGCGCGAAACACCTCGGCGCGGATGAACCCCCGGGCCAGGTCGGTGTGAACCGCCGCGGCCGCTTCCAGGGCCGTGCTTCCCCCGGGCAGCAGTCTGGCTCGCACTTCCTTGGGCCCGCAGGTGTAGAAGACGATCTGCCCCGAGGCCGCCAGCATCGCTTGCAGCACCTGGTTGCGATCCACCGGGAGGATGTCGAACTCCCGGGCAAGCTCATCGCGCTGGGCCGGGGGGAGGGAGGCAGCTTCCACCTCGAAGCCCAACGGCACCACCACCGACGGGGAAGCCATCTGTTGCAGGTGCCGGTGGTGCTGGGGCGAAGCCTGGTCTTCGCCCACGTTGAACACCACCAGGCGGGGCTTTTCGGCAAAGAGGCGAAAGGGGCGGGTGGCGCGGTACTGGATGGGGTTCATCTGCTGGGGGTCCAGCGGCTTTCCGGCTTCCAGTTGCCGTTGCAGGGGGCGGAGGGCTTCCAGTTCTTCCAGTTCTTGTTGCCGGGAAGGCTTGGGCCGCTTGACCGACTCTTCCAGCCGCTGGATGCGCCGGGAGACGATCTCCAGGTCGGTCAGCAGCAGGTCTTCCTGGAAGGATTGCAGGTCCTGCTGCGGATCGGCTCCGGCGAATACCGGCACCACGACGGCCAGGCAATCCACTTCGCGCAAGGCGGCCAACCGGGCGGCGTTGCCTTCGTGGGAGCGGTTCAGCCCGGGG
>JALSGI010000533.1 GCA_026982835.1 Planctomycetota bacterium
CTGGCCGGTCTGGAGGTCGATCTCCACGCGGTGGCGGTGCTTGTAGGTGGCCGTGGTTTCGCCGCGGAGCACTTCCCGGTCCCCGGCGTCCGAAAGCACGATCTCCTTGCGCAGCGAGTCCACGTCCACCTCGTGCCGGTGGTCCAGCGCCCGCACCACGAAAATGTAGCTGGCGAATCCGTTGAGCAACAGCAAGAGCGTCCCAATGGCCGTGAAACCCAGCACCCGGCCCAGAACAATCTCCACCGGCCGCACCGGCTTGGTCACCACGGTGAAGATGGTCTTGCGGGCGATGTCGGTCGGCAGGCTCATGGCGCTGAGGACCACGGCCACGGCCAGCACCAGGTAGCTGGTGGCGCTGAGCACGAAGTCCAGGTAGAGCTTGGCCGGTTTGCGCGTGGTGGGATCAAGGAACCAGCCGCCGAAAAGCAGAATGACCGAAAACAGCACAAACCCCACCAGCACCCGACGCCGCACCGCCTCGTGCAGGGCCAGCCGGGTCATGGCCAGCGTGCGGCGGGGGGAGAGCCGCACCAGGTCCAACAGCCCTTCCCCAAGACGCCAGAAGGTGCGCCGCAATCCCCGCAGCGGCCCCTGGTGCCCAATCCCAATCAGCACGGCCAGCGCCAGCCCTAACAGAAATGCCAGCCCCACCACCGCCAGCCAGTGGAGCAGGGCACTGCCTTGGGCGGAGCCGGTGCCCAGCAGCCAATCCAGCCAAGGAGGGATTTCCCGTTCGATGATCATGGATGGCGCCTTTACGGTCGTGCTTTGCTAAAGGGGAAACCAACGCGGCCTTGCTACCGGCAGAAGGGCTATTTTTCCTTTTGCTCCTGGGCGGCCGCCGGGGGAGGAGACTCCCCCGAGAGCGAACGGCCCACCACGCGGCGTCCGGGGCGGGCCTCGCTCTCCCGCACGATCCGCAAAAACAGGTCTTCCAGCGTGGTGGTGGGATTGGTCATCGACACCAATTTTCCATTGTGCTTGGCGATCACCTGCTTGATCTCCTCCTCGGCCTCCTTGCTCAGCCCCTGCACGCGGAACTCGGTCACGTCCTCCACCCGCAGCAGGTCTTCCACCCGCCCCAGTTCCTTCAGCTCCCCCTGGTGCAAAATGGCGATCCGGTCGCACACGTCCTGCACATCGGCCAGCAGGTGGCTGCTCAGCAGGATCGTCTTCCCCTGTTCGTCCCGCAAACGAAGGATCAGGTCCTTCATCTCCCGGGTGCCGATCGGGTCCAGCCCCGTCGTCGGCTCGTCCAGCAGGATCAGGTCCGGGTCGTTGATCAGGGCCTGGGCCAGGCCGATCCGTCGGGCCATCCCCTTGGAGTACTCCCGCAGCTGCCGCCGCCGAGCCCAACCCAAGCCCACTAGCTCAATCAGCTCCTGCACCCGCTTGCGGCGTTCACGGGCCGGGATGTTGAACAGTTGGGCATAAAAGGAAAGCGTCTCCTCGGCGTTGAGGAAGCGGTACAGGTAGGACTCCTCGGGCAGGAAGCCGATCCGCTGGTTTTTCCGCACGTCGGTCGAGGGCATGCCGAACACGCGCACCTCCCCTTCCGTGGGAAACAGCAGCCCCAGGATGAGCTTCATGGTAGTGGTCTTGCCGGAACCGTTGGGACCCAGCAGGCCGAAAATCTCCCCCCGGCGGATATCCAGGTCCAATCCCTTCAACGCCCGCACCTTCTGGCGGCCCCAGAAATCCCGGTACACCTTCTGCAGGTTCCGGATCTCGACGACGACCTCGTTGCTGGCGGCTTGGATCAAGACGACACCCTCCAACCACTCACACGGTGAACAAAAGGACAGGAGCCCTGGGACACCGCCCAGGGCCAGGACTCATGACATGACCGGCCTCAGGAAGACACGCCTCCGGTCTGCTTACGCAGCGGCCACAGGCATGGTTCGCGGCAAGGATTCTGCGCGCGGGTTCTTCTCTCCACTATAACCACGCCCAATGCAGGACTTCAAGAACCGCCCGCTGTGGGTGGTGCTCCACGGGCCGCCTGCTCCCGGGCGAGCCGCGAGCTTCAGCTCGGGGAGGGCTTGGGGGCTTGGAGGCATGGGGGCTTGGAGGGATACAGAGCCCCGCACGTTAGTGCGGGGAGCGGCGAGAATCGGCTTGCGACCTGCGACCTGCGGCTTGCGCCGGTGCTTCCGCTCCGGGCGAGCCCCGAGCTTCAGCTCGGGGAGGGCTTGGGGGCTTGGAGGCGTGGCGAGCCGGGAGCGTAAGCTCCC
>JALSGI010000534.1 GCA_026982835.1 Planctomycetota bacterium
CTCATGTCGTCATACACGCCGAAAAAATCCGGCATGAAGCCCACCATGCGGCGGATTTCCTTCGGGTGGGTGTAGATGGAGTAGCCGCACACGTAGGCTTCGCCCCAGGTGGGCTGAAGCAGCGTGGCCAGCATGCGCATGGTGGTGGTTTTGCCGGAGCCGTTGGGGCCGATGAAGCCGAAGATGTCGCCCTCTTCCAGCTTGAGCGAAAGCTCCTTGACGGCGAACAGGTCGCCGTACTGCTTGGTGAGTTGTTCGGTGTGGATCATGGCGCTTGGGCCGTTGTGGCAGAAGGACGCTCCCGAAGGGGAAACTTCACGCGCAGCCAGCTGGCGTGCCGCACGGCCGAGGAGTCCAAGGGCCGCCCGCCCACGGCAAGCCGGCTCAGAGGGGGCTGGATTCGGGCCACCAGCACTCCCTGATTCAATTCTAAATGCCCGCTCCAATCCAGAAACCCCTGGTAGCGATGCCACAGCTGCGTGTACTGCCGGCCGCCGCCGGACTGGTAAAAGAGCATCTGCCGCACGATAGCCGGGATGTCGAAGCTCCCCGGGTCGTAGGGGCGCAGGCGGCTGCGCATTTTCTGGGTCTTGGTGTCGTAGTACATCTGGCGGCCCATCAACTCGTTTTGCAGCTCCCGCCGCGAAAGTCCCAGCCGCAACTGGATCCGCTGCCCCGGCTTCACCGTGCCCAGGCGAATGGCCCAACGCTGGTAGGCCAGCCAGGCTTCTTGCCAGGTCCAGGGGGAGCGATTGACCAGGTAGCCCCGGGGAAACTCGTCTTCGTAGGCCTCCATGCGAATCTCCAGCGGGGGGTGTTTCAGGGGGGCGAACCCTCGGGCCAGGAAGCTGCGGGTGCTCCATTGCCACAGCGGAATCTGCTGGATGTCGAACCGGGCCGGGCCGAGCCGATACACATAGTTGCGCGAAGTGCCCGGAGCCCTGCTGGCCATCCCCCCCAAAGCCCCGCCCGGGTGGCCCAGCCACGCCAGATAGCCTTGCTGAGCCTCCGGCGGGGCCGCCGGATCGGTTTGCAGGCTTATCTGCACGGGCAAGCTGGCCATGCGGGGCGCATAGAGCGTGGCGAAGCTGGTGCTGCGGGCAAGCCGGGTTTGCAGGTCCACGTCCAGCAGATCGACCTGGTTGGCCAGCATCCGGGGGGACTTCCAGCGGGCAGCCAACAGGTGGGCCAGAGCCGCCGCCGCCACCAGCAGCACTCCCAGCACCACCCAGCTCCACGGGCTGTGCTGCGGCCAGCGGCGAAACACCAAAAAGGGAATCGGGCCGACCAGCACCAAGTAGCCCAGGATCAACAGCGAAACCAACATGAACGACACCACGGGCGCTTCGGCAAACTGGTCCAGCGCCCCGCGCAGCTGTCCGGCCAGGTCGGTCACGCCGATGTGGCTGAATCGGGTGGTGCGTGCCGAGCCGCCGGAGTCGCTTCCGGCCAGGCGATGTAGTTGAAACATCCGCTGCCAGAACTTCCCCCGACCACGCCACTTCAACAGCGGCTCGGCCTGCATGTCCACCGTCAGGCAGCTCAACACCCCAAAGCCGCGGCTTTCCCGAAGCAAAAGCGGCACGGTCCCCTGCTGCAACAGCACCCGACTCTCCCCCGGCTCCAGCAACGCCACGCTCACTCGCCGGGGCCCAAAGGCCGGCCCCAAGGCCACCGGCACGCTGGTATCGGCAAATTCCTCCAGCGAGCTGCTGCGGCGCAGCCCCTCCCAATGCCTCCAGGTGCCTAGCACGAGACTCCGCAGAGGATGCCCTTGCCGGTAAGCCACCTCGGCCCCCGGGGCAAGCACCGTCAGAACGTGGCCCTGGTACTCCAGCCAGCGGCGGATAGCCTGGGCCTGCTGCGGCGGGAATTGCGCCACCCAATCCTTCCGGCCCAAGGCAAGCACCAGGTGGTCCACGCCCTCGTAACCGAGCCACTGGCCGGGCAGATGCTCAGGATTGTCCAAGGAAGCTACCACGATGCGCAAGGGGGCGTCTTTGGGCAAGGAACGCTCTAGGGACTCTAGCTTCACTTGTCCCACGGCCACTACCAGCACGTCGCGTGTGGGCAGTGCCCGGGCCACGCCCCGGCCCCGGCGAGCCTGCTCAAGCGGCACGCCGCTGGGCACATTCTGCACCCAGAGCGGCTGGGCATCCTCGGCCCGAGCCAGTAAGCCTACCCGCACGATGGGTATTGTGCGCCCAGGCCGCACCAGCAACGGC
>JALSGI010000535.1 GCA_026982835.1 Planctomycetota bacterium
GGGCTGGGGAGCCACGCGGGCAGCGGTCAGTTGCACCACCGTGCCGCAATCGAACCAGAGCAAGGCATGGGCCACGTCTTCCCTGCGGCCCAGCACTGCCTGCCCCCAGGCTTGCACCTGCACCACGCGCCCGGGCACGTGAGCCAGCACCAGGTCCAGATCGTGGATCATCAGATCGAGCACCGCCCCGGTGTCGGTCGAGCGGCCGGTGAACGGTCCCACACGCACCGCCTGAATCCAACGAGCCGAGCGGAGGAACGGCCGGGCGACCTCGACGGCCGGGTTGAAACGCTCCACGTGCCCCACGGCCAGTATCAGGCCGCGTCCCTGGGCCAGTTCGACCAGGGCTTGGGCCTCCTGGGCAGTGGGGGCCAGCGGTTTTTCCACCAGCAGGTGGATGCCGTGGGCCAGGAGCTGTTGGGCCACGGGGCCGTGCGTGCAGGTGGGGCTGGCCACCACGGCCGCATCCAACCGCGGCAGCAGGTGGTCCACCTGGGCGAAGGTGGGCACGGGACAGGCGGCCTGCACGGCAGCTCGGGCCTGGGGGTCCGGGTCCACCACGCCCAGAAGTTCCGCCCCGGCCAGCTCGTGCAGCAGCCGGGCGTGAATCCGGCCCAGGTGCCCTCCACCCACGACGACCACTTTCAGCGGTTTCACGCTGCTTGCCTCCTTTCCCGGGCGCGGCCGTGCTGGCCCTGGCGCTGCCCTTTGAGAAAGTGCACCAGTCGCTGTACCTCGGGCAGCCAATGGCCTTGGGACTGCAGCACTCCTTGCACTTCCTCCAGCGGGGTGCGGCTGCGGTAGATGAGTCGGAACGCCTCGTGCAGGGCGGCGATCACCTGCCGGGAAAAGCCGTGCCGCTGCAAGCCCACGGCATTGATCCACTTGGGCCGGGCCGGGTTACCGTCCACCAGCAGAAACGGGGGCACGTCCTGCCGCACGCCGGAAACCCCGCCCACGAAACTGTACGCCCCCACCGTGACGAACTGGTGCACGGCCACGTTGCCCGAAAGCACCGCGTGGTCTTCCACCCACACGTGTCCCCCCAGCAGCGTGCCGTTGGCCACCACCACGTGGTTGCCCACCGTGCAGTCATGTGCCACGTGGCAGCAGGCCATCAGCAGATTGTGGTCCCCCACGCGGGTGATGCCCTGTCCCCGCTCGGTACCGCGGTGGATGGTCACGCACTCGCGGATGGTATTATGGGAGCCGATGACCACTTCGGTGGGGGCTCCCTGGTAGGAAAGGTCCTGGGGCGGGGCGCCGATTACGGCCCCAGGATACACGTGGTTATGGGCCCCCATGCGCACGCGGCCCATCAGCGTCACGTTGTTCTCCAGCCGGGTCCCCCGGCCCAGGTGCACCTCGGGGCCCACGGTGCAAAACGGCCCGATGAAAACCCCCTCTTCCAGCCGGGCGTGGGGGTCCACGTGAGCCAGGGGGGAGACGGTGGCGCTCATCGCGTTGTCGGGGTTTGTTGGGAGTTGCGGGGAATAGGGCTCAGGCGCTTTTTTTCATGGTGTTCCGTTGGGCCAGGAGGGCTTGCACCAGCTGGGCGTTGAGCCGGTGGCCGCTGCGATAGGCCACCACCTGGCCCCACACCGGGCGTCCGGCCAGGGCCAGATCGCCTACCAGATCCAGCACTTTGTGCCGCACGCATTCGTCGGGGAAGCGCAGCGTGTTGTCCACCACGCCCTGCTGGTCGAATACCAGCAGATCGGCGGCTGTGGCGTGCAGTCCGATACCTTGGGCTCGCAGGGCTTGGGCCTCTTCCAGCAGCAGGAACGTGCGTGCCGGGGCCAGGTGGCGGGTGAAGAACCGGGGAGAGATCTCTCCGCTGAACACTTGCCGTCCAATGGCAGGAGTGTGCGGATAGTCGAGAATGAACTGCACGTGCAGTCCCGGCGTGATGCTGGGACGCAACTCCACCCAGGACTGGGAGTTCCCCACCCACACAGTTCGCTCCACGTGGAGCACCTCCTGTGGCTTGCTCAGGCCCACCACCCCGGCCCGTTCCAGCGCGCGGGCGTAAGGGGCGCAAGAGCCGTCGCAGCCGGGCAGCTCCGGACCCCAGAGTTCAATGCGACAGTTGTGTACTCCCAGGGCGTGCAATGCGCTGAGCACGTGCTCGACCATCTGCACCTGGGCCCCCGGGTGCCCCAAGGTGGTTCGCCGCGGGGTGTCGATGCGGTTCGCCACGTGGACGGGAATTTCCAC
>JALSGI010000536.1 GCA_026982835.1 Planctomycetota bacterium
GTACTGCTGGCCCGCTTCGTCATTGTCAGGCCACACCACCACCTGCTTGCCCCGCAGGGGTTCCCAATCGCTCTTATGGGCGGCATTACTTCCACCAAGGGAAGTCGTGGCTACCAGGCCCACGCTGGCCAAGGCATCAGCGCATTTTTCGCCTTCAACGACGTGGACCACATCGGCCTGTTCCACTTCGGCCAGGTGATACAGCGGCCGGAGCGGCTCCGGGGCGCCTAGCTCCCAGCCGCCCGGCACGCGGCGCACGGGGCGGATTTCCTTTCCCCCGTCCACGTCCCAACGAAACACTGCTGCTACCGGCTTGCCCTGGGCGTCGCAGTAGGCGTACTTGGCCGAGGGCTCACCCCACTTTCGCACCAGCCCGGCCACGGCCGCCTCGGGGGTGGGGGCAGGCTTTTCTCTGGGCCGCAGCTGCAGCCGTGGGGGTGCAGGGCGGGAATCGCCGGGGAACAGGTCCGCCACTTCCAACCCGAGCGCGGCCAATACATCTTCCACCGAGCAGTCCCGGTGACAGCAAATTAAAACCCGCCCATCGTCACCCGTGCCAACAGTTAGGCTAGGATTTCGATCATCGTGGGCCGGGCACCTGGCCGTCCACTGCCCGGGGCGGCCACGGCAGGGGCAGGGGCGGCAGCCAGCCGCTTCCAACGCGGCCAGCACTTTTTCGATGGGATTGTCTATACACGTGGCGGGGAAAGCACTAGAATTGCGCATGGCTTGAATCCTCAAACATTAGTGGGTACCGGAGCTGCGCACTCGGGCCACGGGGCGCAGCTCCGGCCGTTTCAGAGAAATCTAAACTAGGGCTACGCGTTTTGCACTCTCTCCGCGGCCCACTTCCGCAGGTCTTCAGGGCGGTACTTGATGCGGTTCCCTATGCGCAGGTAGGGCAGTTTTCCCTGAACGCGAAGGGTCCACAAGTAGCGGCTGGACACTCCGAGAAATTGGGCGGCTTCGCGTTGCGAAAGCAAGCGGTCAGGAAATTGAGACTGAGCTTGAGACATGGCGGAAATCCCTTTCCTAAAAGTGTAAAGAATCGGAACATCCTTGTTCACCACTAGCATTGTGCGCAATGGCAGCAACACTTTCAACCTTTTGTGGAAAATAATGTACTACATATTTTCCGCGCAGTTTCTAAATGAAAGCAACGGCAGGGTTTAGAACACAGTGGCCGTGGCACCTCAATCGCCGCAGCACGTGGGGCACTTGGTTTGTTTTCCAGCCCACGTGGGATTGAGAATCCCCCCCACGGCCACGGGAACACCCCCCGGCGCCCGGGCGCACCAGCTCCCCGCAGGGCCGCAGGCGGTGTGCGGGGGCGCTCGCCTCGGGCAGCTACGCCGGCGCTGCTCGCCTGTAGGCTCGCAGGTTCCGGCAGCAGGGGGGCGTGGGCCCCCACGGGGCCTGCTACAACGTCAATCTTCCACTCCGAGAACATCTCCCACCTGGCCAAAAGGTACTACGGGGGTGGTGGGTCTTGGGTCTTGGGTCTTGGGACGTGGGCCAAGAAACCTGGCCGGCGCACACCTGAGGGAATATCCCCCCGGGGGAAAATCTCCCTGGAAAAATCCCCGAGCTGGGATAATCCCAGGGGGAAATTATCTCCTGCCCAAGAAAATCCTGGAAAAATCCCGGTGATTTCCCGGAAAAATCTCCCATTCCCGGGAAAATCCCAAGAAAATCTCCCGGGGATTTCCCCAAGAAAATCCCAGAACGTGGGGGAAATCCAAGAGAAAATCTTGGGGAAAGCTATACTCTGAAAATAAAAGCTTACTCTCGTTTTAAGGGTATGTATATACCTTAACCCTAGAATAAGCGCTTACTCTTATTTAAAGCTTCTGGGAAAAGTTTTCTCGCATCCCCAAGGGGTTCTCTGAAAATCTTGGGGGAAGTTTGCAGGGGAAACTTTTCTTTCCGCCCACGTGGAAATCTTCTGGCACCTCGGGGCGGCTGATCCACCGGGAATCCACGCCCACGCGGAAGCGCCCGGGAAATCGGACAAGATTGTCCACTTTCCAGTGATACCGGACATATTTGTCCGAAATGGCCAGGGATTGCCCCTGGAAAGCCACAGATTGGCCTCTGGTGGCCACTTGGGGCTTGGGGGGTGTGATTGGCCGTCCTGGGCCAAGCGGGCCGTAGAGGGCGATTCTGGGCGTCCTGGGGACGTGGGGGGAGCCGGAGCTGTTACCGGCTTTGGGCCACTACGGCTTGCCAGACAAGCTCCAGCACCTCTTGCTGCACCTCTTGGCCCAGGGCTGGCCACAGCCGCACCAGATCGGCCAGATCGGCTTGCCCGGCCCCCTTGAGCAGCCCGGCCACGTGGTCCAGCAGCCCACGTAGATCGACCTCGGGGGGCGTTGTCGAAGCCGCAACACTGGCTCCCGCAGCAGCGCCACAGCAGCGCGGCTGCGGGGCGGATTGCACAAGTGCTTTGTTTTCAGTACATTGTGGCAACGGGTTCGAGTCCTGTAGCGCCCACTGGGTAAGCTCTGAAAACGGGCCGCCGATGCCTTTGCTGGATCGGGAAGAATATATCGAGCAGGCTTACTTTTTTCAGTCGCTGGCCGAGCGGCTGGAAGGGGGCCGGGCCATTCAGGAGCTGATGGTATCGCTCAAGGAGGAGATTCTCTCCACCACGCGGCTGCCTCTGGCCATCGACTTCCTGGTGGCGGAGCTGAAGCTGCGAGGAGCGTTCGCCCCGGCCATGCGGCGGCTGAAGCATTATTTTACCGCCTTCCAGACGTTCGTGATCGAAGAGGCCGAGAACGAACGCTCACGGTTCGACTTCACCATCGCCGCCCGGGTGCTGGAGCACGAAGCTCGCTACCGGGCACAAGGGGCCACGCCGCAAGGGGCGTTTTTGTACCAGTTCGAGGCCATTGCCCGCAACCGACTCGGCTACGGACGAGGGCTGGCCGCCATGGCCGAAGATCCCATCTACGACCAGCCGTGGCGGGAGTTCATCTTGCAGGCTCGTTCGCAGCTGGGGCTGGTGGACATCTCGGACCTGATCTACGTACGCAGCCAGTTGTACTACGACACGCAGGTACAAAAAGGGCACTCGGTGGAGAAGCTGCCCCCGGTACTGTTCAGCCAGAAGGAAGGACGGATCGCCCTGGCCAACCGACGCAAAGACCCGCTGCTGCTGTTTGCCGCCTTGCAACGTCACCTGAACTATCCGCGGGTTCCGCGTCCGCGGCGGGCGCAACGGACCGAAGAGTCGCTACCGGCCCTGGTGCGGCGGATGGAGAAGCTGGAGGCGAGGATTCGCCTGCTGGAAGAAGAACAGCGGGGGGGGATCGACATCACGCGGTTCTACGTCGGGCCGGAGTCCCCTGGAGCGGGGGGCGGAGAACCCCCACCCCAAGAGCCCTGATCCCACGAGCAGCAGGCGGAAAAATCCGTTGGTGCCGGTTTTCCTGGTGGGCCGATCATGTTAAAACGAAGGGCGCGATGCTGTGGAAAACCAAGGTCGCGCCCACCCAAGCCCCGGTTCCACAGAAAAAACCTGTTCCCGGCAGCGGGGGGCCAGCTTCCTGTTTCTGGTTCGTGGCGGAAGCAGCCCGCGCCGGTGTTGTTCGCATGTGTTGCGGCTGCCGGTCGTAAGCTATCCTTGCACAGCTTCCAGGAGACAACGACCCGGCCTGGAAAGTCCCGAGGATGGCAAGAGGAGGTTCGGCCGTGGATTTGAAGACCCAGCTAACATCCGACACTCTGGACCAGTTGGGCTTGGAAGAGCCCTGCTGCGTGGAGCCGACGGCCCCCTTGCGCGAGGTGTTGCAGCAGTTGCAGCAGCGTCGGGCCGGCAGCGCCCTGGTGTGCCGGGAGGGGCGGCTGGTGGGGATCTTCACGGAGCGGGACGCCCTGCGGCTGCTGGCCCAAGAGGCCGACCTGGACCAGGCGATCCAGGAGGTGATGACGCCCAATCCGGTGTCGCTGCCGGCCTCGGCCACTGTGGCTGACGCCATCCGCACCATGAGCCAGGGGGGATATCGGCGAGTGCCGGTGGTGGACGAGCTGGGGCGTCCGCTAGGGGTGATCAAGGTGGCCCACATCGTCCACTACCTGGTGGACTTCTTCCCGCAGACGGTTTACAACCTCCCGCCGGATCCGAACGTGGTGATGCAAGAACGTGAAGGTGCCTAAGGGAGCCGATGTTGCTAGCCAAGAGTGTCCACTATAAGCGGAACATTCGCTACGAATCGGTATGGGCACACCCTCAAGGCCGATTCCCGCGGCCGGATCGCCTGCGGCGCGTTGCCCCGGTGCCCGGGGAATTGAATAATGCCAATGGAACTGCAGTAAGAAATCAAGACTCTGGGAAGGCGTTTTGTCCCTCATGAATCCGTTCTGCTCCGCCTGAAGCGCAATACCCACCCAGCCATGGCAACACCAACCCCCACCCAAACCTCGCAGCGGGTCCGCGAACTGGTAGAGGCAACCGTCCGCTTTGCCGGGGACTCCGGCGACGGGATGCAGCTGGCCGGCACGCAGTTTACCAACACCTCGGCCCTGGCCGGCAACGACGTGGCCACCTTCCCGGACTTCCCGGCCGAGATTCGGGCTCCGCGAGGGACCAAGGCCGGGGTGAGCGGGTTTCAGATTCACTTTGCCGCCCGCGACATCTTCACCCCCGGCGATAAGGTCGATTGCCTGGTGGCCATGAACCCGGCCGCCCTGGTGACCAACCTGTCGGACCTGGTGCCGGGAGGGTTGCTGATCGTCAACCGGGAGAGCTTCGACCGCAACAACCTGCAAAAAGCCGGGCTGGAGAGCAACCCGCTGGAAGACGGCTCGCTGGAAGGCTACCAGGTGTTCCCGGTGGATATGACCACGCTGACCCGCCGGGCGGTGGAGGGCACAGGGCTTTCGACCCGGGACGCCGATCGGTGCAAGAACTTCTTCGCCCTGGGGCTGGTTTATTGGCTTTACAACCGGCCGCTGGAGCCGACGCTGCACTTCATCGAAAGCAAGTTCTCCAGCAAACCGGCCGTGGCCGAAGCCAACCGCCGGGCGCTGATGGCCGGGTACAACTACGGCGAAACCACCGAGGCGTTCGCCAGCCAGTTCCGCGTGGCCAAGGCCAAGCTCCCCCCCGGGCGATACCGCAACATGATGGGCAATCAGGCCCTGGCCTGGGGGTTGATGACCGCTGCCCACCTGAGCGGCTGCAAGCTGTTCTATGCCACCTATCCCATCACCCCGGCCAGCGACATCCTGCACGAGCTGTCGCGGCACAAGAACTTCGACGTGGTGACCATCCAGGCCGAAGACGAGATCGCCGCCGTGACCATGGCCCTGGGGGCTTCCTACGCCGGCTGCATGGGCGTAACTGGCAGCTCCGGCCCCGGCATCGCCTTGAAGGCCGAAGCAATCGGCCTGGCCGTGATGACCGAGTTGCCGATGATCATCATCGACGTGCAGCGGGGGGGTCCCAGCACGGGATTGCCGACCAAGACCGAGCAGGCCGACCTGCTGCAGGTGCTCTTTGGCCGCAACGGGGAGTGCCCGCTGCCGGTGGTGGCCGCCCGCAGCCCGGCCGACTGCTTCGACGTGGCCATCGAAGCCTGGCGGGTGGCCACTCGGTTCATGGTGCCGGTGATCCTGCTTTCGGACGGTTACATCGCCAACGGTTCCGAGCCGTGGCGGATTCCGGAGCTAGAACAACTTCCCCCTATCCCTGTCCACCATCCCGACAAACCCAACAACGGCCAGGTGTTCTACCCTTACAAGCGGGACGAGCTGCTGGCTCGGCCCTGGGCCTTGCCGGGCACTCCGGGGTTGATGCACCGCATCGGCGGCCTGGAAAAAGAAGACGTGACCGGCAACGTGAGCTACGATCCGCACAACCACCAGAAGATGGTCAACCTGCGGGCGCAAAAAGTGGCCAACGTGGCCAAGCTGATCCCCCCGGTGGAAGTGGAAGGCCCTGAAAAGGGCAAGGTGCTAGTCCTTTCCTGGGGTGGGACCTACGGGGCCTGTGCCACGGCCGTGAAACGCTTGCAGGAACAGGGCCAGGAAGTGGCCCACTGCCACCTGCGATGGCTCAACCCCTTCCCGGCCAACCTGAGCGAAGTGCTGGCCCGATACCAGCGCGTGGTGGTGCCGGAGCTGAACATGGGCCAACTGTTGCTGCTGGTCCGCGGCCGCTACCTGGTGGACGCCCAGGGAATCAACAAGGTGCAAGGCAAGCCCTTTACCGTGGGCGAGCTGGTGGAAGGAATCGAACGTTACCTGTAAGTTGTCCGTGGCAAGGGAACCCTTTGCCCACGAACCAACCCCTGCGTTGCAACTATAAACGGAAAGTGCCATGAGTACATCGAACATGCCCCTGCCGGTGCTCAAGCCCAACGACTATGCCAGCGACCAGGAAGTGCGATGGTGCCCGGGCTGCGGGGACTACTCGATCCTGGCCCAAATGAAAAAAACCCTGGCCACGCTCCAGCTCCCCCGGGAGAAGGTGGTGTTTGTCTCCGGTATCGGTTGCTCCAGCCGCTTCCCCTACTATGTGAACACCTACGGGATTCACAGCATCCATGGTCGGGCTCCGGCCATCGCCACCGCGATCAAGGTGGCCCGACCCGACCTGCAAGTCTGGGTCATCACCGGCGACGGGGACGCGCTGAGCATCGGCGGCAACCACTTCATCCACGCCATCCGCCGCAACGTGGATATCAACATCATTCTGTTCAACAACCAGATTTACGGGCTGACCAAGGGCCAGTACTCGCCCACCTCGCCGCTGGGCAAGGTGACCAAAAGCTCCCCCTTCGGCTCGGTGGATAACCCGGCCAACGCCATCTCGCTGGCCATCGGCTGCGAGGCCACCTTCGTGGCCCGCAGCATCGACGTCTATACCTCGCACCTGCAGTACGTGCTTCGCCGGGCCGCCGAGCACCGCGGCACTTCGTTCGTGGAAGTGTACCAGAACTGCAACGTGTTCAACGACGGGGCCTACTCCTACGCCACCGACCGGCAGACCAAGGCCGATCACGTGCTGGAGCTGGAGCACGGCAAGCCGCTTATCTTCGGCAAGAACCGGGACAAGGGGATCCGCCTCAACGGCATGGAGCCGGAGGTGGTGGAGCTGGGCAAGGGAATTACGGCCGACGACCTGATGTTCCACGACGAAAAAGCCGAAGAACCCACCCTGGCCTATCTGCTCAGTCGCATGCGCTACCCGGAGTTCCCGGAACCGATCGGCGTGTTCCGCGATGTGGAACGTCCCATCTACGACGACCGGATCAACCAGCAACTTGTGCAGGCCCGCGAAAAACGTGGACCCGGCGACCTGAACGCCCTGTTCAACTCCGGTGACGTATGGGAAGTGAACGAATGAAATGCCCGCATTGCGATCATGAGAACATTCCCGGGGCCGACACTTGCGAAGAATGCCACCAGCCGCTGGACCACCTCAGTGAGCCGGAACCGGGAACGCTGATCGAACAGCGCCTGGTTTCCGATCCGGTGCGCGTGTTGCAGCCCAAAAAGGCCATCACCGTCTCCCCCGAGCAGAGCGTCCGTTCCGCGTTGCAGATGATGGTCCAGGAACGGCTTGGCTGCGTTCCCGTAGTGGAGGATGGCCGCCTGGTGGGCATCTTCAGCGAGCGGGACGTGCTGCTGCGCATCGGCCCGCAAATGGACACCCTGGGGGACCGTCCCGTGCGGGAGTTCATGACCCCCGAGCCGGAAACCCTCTACATGGACGACACGATCGTGTTCGCCCTGCACAAGATGGACGTGGGCGGCTATCGCCACTTGCCCATCCTGGACAAAAAAACCCAGCAGGTGGCCGGTATTATCTCGGTGCGCGACATCCTCAACTACCTGACGGCCAATCTGTAAAGCCTTTGCCAGGGGCTTTTCAGTCAAACGCTTGTTCGCCGTTTTTTTCCGCCGATGGAAGTCGGCGGCTCGCCGTTCAAGTTTCGTTTCCAACGTTCTCCCCCGCTGACGCGGGGGCTCGCTGGTCGCGTGCGAACCTCATTGCCCGGAACGTGCCTCCAGGGCCTCCTTGAGCCCCGGTAGCAGGTCCGCCCCGGCCGGAACCTGGATCGAAGCCCCCTGGAAATCCTCCCCGATCGGTTCGTAGCGGCCGCCCAGGTGCCGACTCAAAAACAGCTCCACCACGGCGTTGAACGCCAGGCGGTTCTCCTTGCGCACAAAGCCGTGCCCTTCGTCGGGGAACAGCACATAGATGACCGGAATACCCTTTTTCTGCATGGCCTGCACGATCTGGTCCGACTCGCTCTGTTTGACCCGCGGATCGTTGGCCCCCTGGCCGATCAGAAGCGGGCGTTTGATCCGGTCCACGTAGGTCAGCGGGGAGCGCGACTGGAGGAACTTCCGTCCCTGTTCGGTGGTGTGGTCGCCCACGCGGGTCTGGAACAGCTTCAACGCCGGCTTCCAGTAAGGCGGCACGGTGTTGAGCAGCGTGATCAAGTTGCTGGGACCCACGATGTCCACCCCGCAGGCGAACACCTCGGGCGTAAACGTCAGCCCCACCAGCGTGGCATAGCCGCCGTAGCTTCCGCCCATGATGGCCACCTTGTCCCGGGGGGCGATGCCCTGCTTGACGGCCCAACGGACCGCGTCGATCAGATCGTCGTGCATCTTGGCTCCCCACTGGCGATTGCCCGCGTTGAGAAACCGCTTGCCAAAACCGGTGGAGCCGCGGAAGTTGACCGAAAGCACCCCGTAGCCGCGGTTGGCCAGCCACTGGTGCAAGGGGTGATAGCCCCAGTTGTCCCGAGCCCACGGCCCCCCATGCACCAGCAGCACCAAGGGCACAGGCCGCTGGGGCCGGCCGTCCTGGTCCGGGTCGGCCTCTAGCGGCAGCGACAAGTAGCTGACCAGCTTCAGCCCGTCTCGGGACGGGATCACCACCGGGTGCATCCGCACCAGGGGCAGCCCTTCCAGCTCCTTGCGGTTGGTGAACAGGAAGCGGGCCTTGCGCCGCGTGCGGTCGTAGTGGTAGTAGCGCACCGGGCCGTTGTCCATGATGTAGGCCACCACCCAGTGCTGCATGTCCTGGCTGGTGCTGGTGATGCTCAGTTCGCCGTCGGCCAGGCGCTGCAGGTAGTCGAAGTCGGCCTGCACGGATTCGTCCAGCACCTTCCAGTGCTTGCGTTCGTAGGTGAAGGTGACGGCCAGCACTTCGTGAGTCTGAGGGTGAAGGAAGGCCCCGCTCAGATCGGCCCGAGGGTCTTCGGCCAGCACGGTGCGGCGGTCCGTTTCCAGGTCCCAGGCCACCAGGGCGGCGGTGTCGCGACCGCGGCTGTCGAACAGGTAGAGCACCCGACCCGACTTGTCGAAATCCAGCGGCGAGGTGGTCAGCGCATCTTCCTGGGGGATCTTCAGGAACGGTTTCCACTTGCCATCTTCCTCGGGCCGCAGCATCACCGTGCCCCCGTCGGGAGCAAACTGCATGGCAAAACGCACGCGGTAATCCTCGTCGATCACAAAGCCCAGAAAACCCGGGTTCTTCTGCACCAGCCGGCGCTTGCCGGTGGTGATGTCGATCTCATAGACGTCGTGCAGTTGGGGCACGCGGTCGTTGAGCGAAACCAGGATGCGGGTGGGAAACTTGGGGCTGGCCGCAGCCAGCCGGGCCGAAACGCCCTCCAGGGGCGTCAGGTCCCGCCGCTTGCCCGTCTCCAAATCGACCAGGTAAATGTGCCAGTCTTCGTTCCCGCCCTGGTCCTGGTAGTAGATTAAGTGCCGGCTGGTGTAGAGCCAGGAATAGCGCGAGATGCTGCGTTTGGTTTCGCCAGTGACCACGCGGGCCTCTCGAGGCCGATCCACCGGGGCCACCCAGACGTTGAGCACTCCCTGCCAGGGGGCCAGGTAGGCCAGGTGCTTGCCGTCGGGACTGATGCGCACAGCGGCCCGGTCCGGATCGCCCAGGAACACACGCCGCGGGATCAGCCGCACCTGCCCTCCGGCGGCGGCTTTCGGTTCGGCCATGCACGGCTCCTTGCCAAGAGAAACAACGGAAAGCACCAGCAACGCCATTGCCCCGCGCAGGAACCTAAACCACCGGGTCACGTGCATGGGGTGCTCCTTGAGAAATCGAGGATGAAAACAAAAAACCGGAAAATCCGCAGGCTGTCTCCCTCCCGGTTCCGATTCACCCTAGCGAGTTTGCCACCTTTTGGCCAGTTCGCTGCCGCAGAGGATTGCTTCAACCGCAAAGATGCCCGCGGGGTTGCCAAGCCACGCCGTTACCCGCCCACCTCGCCCAAAAAAAGTTCCGCCGGGGGATAGCTGCGCCGCTGCCAGGCCAGACCTCGGGGCAGCGCCTCGGGCGGAAACTCCTGCGGAGCCTCCACCACCAGGGTGCTTTCCCTCGGGGCGTGCCGGGCAAACCAGCCCACCAGTCCCATCAGCTCCGCTTGCCTCTCCCCGAACAGGGCATACGGGGGGCAAAAGAATACCAGCCAGGGCCGCTGCCGGGGATAATCCAGCCGGGAGCCAAGTGCCAGGGCGTCTCCCGAGACGATGCGGCAAAGGGCCTCGGCACCGGTCAGTTGCTCCACGTTTTGCCGCAGCACGGCCAGCACCTGGGGATGGGCCTCGATGAGCGTGGCCCCGACGGCTCCGCGGCTCAACGCCTCCAGGGCCACCGCACCCGAGCCGGCGAACAGGTCCACCGCGTAGCTGCCGGGGACCACGGGGGCCAGGATGCTGAACAGGGCTTCGCGGGTGCGGTCTTTCATCGGGCGGCAAAGCTCCGGCGGGGGAACGCGGAGCCGGCGCCGGCGCCAGCCTCCGGCGATGATCCGCACCACCGGCTCGGATGGGGAAGAACTTTTCCGCCGCTGCCGACCTCTTACCATGAAAAGACCTCGTGCGGGGAGCAACCGGCGATGAGCGACAAGGCAAAGCTAGTGCATCTGGACGGCTCGCAGGGCGAAGGCGGAGGGCAGATCTTGCGCACCGCCTTGGCCCTGGCCGCAGTGACCGGCCGGGGCGTGCTGCTGGAAAACATCCGCGCCCGGCGGAAAAATCCCGGCCTGGCCCGACAGCACCTCTGCGCCGTGCAAGCCGCGGCCCAAGTGTGCCAGGCCCAAGTTCGGGGAGCGGAACTGCGCTCCCGGTGGCTTGAGTTTATCCCGGGCAAGCCCACCGCGGGAGGGTACCGCTTCGACATCGGCACCGCCGGCAGCACCACGCTGGTGCTGCAAACCGTGCTGCCCCCGCTGCTGGTGGCCGAAGGAGCCTCCCAGGTGGAAATCACCGGCGGCACGCACAACCCAATGGCCCCGCCGTTTGAGTTCCTCAAAGAGACCTTCGCCCCGGCGCTTGCCCGCACCCTGGGCCGACTGGAGCTGGAACTGCTCCGGCCTGGCTTCTACCCGGCCGGAGGCGGGCGGATTCAGGCCCGCATCGAGCCGACCGCCCCAGGGCCGGGCATCCAGTGGACCGAGCCGGTTCGTCCCCGGGTGGTGCTGGCCCAGGTGCTCCTGGCACGGCTCCCCCGGCACATTGCCACCCGCGAGCTGGACGTACTGCGGCGCAAGCTGCGGTTGGAGGAGGATCAACTGGAGATCCTTGCCCGCGACGACGCCGGGCCGGGAAACGCCGTGCTGGTGCACGTACAGGCCGGGCCGGTACGCGAGGTGTTTGTCGGCTTCGGCCAGCGGGGAAAACCTGCCCCGCGGGTCGCCGCCGAGGTGGTCCAGCAGGTGCAGGCGTTCCTCCAGGCCCGCGTGCCCGTGGGGCCCCACCTGGCCGACCAATTGCTGATCCCCCTGGCCCTGCTTGGACGGGGAGCCTTTTTGACCACCCGACCCACCCGTCACACCCAGACCAACGCCGAAGTGATCCGGCGTTTTTTGCCCGTGGAGTTCAGCTTCCACGAGCACTCTCCCGGGCAATGGCGGGTGCAGGTGCAGTGCCCTTCCGAAGAGCCCTCCGGCTGAAAGCTCACACGGAAACCTCCTCGATGTGCTCGTGGTCGTAGATGTGCTCCTCGCAGTAACAGGGATTGCCGGCGCACTTGCTGCAATAGCGGAAGATCATCCGGGGGTGGCTTTGCTCGGTCTTGCCGCAGATGCGGCACTGGTGCCGCGGCTGGTTCTGCTGCACCAGCTCCCGGCGGCGCAGTTCCATTTGCCGGGCCGACCACCGCATCCGGTGCAGAATCTCTCGGCCGAAGAACAAAAAAAAGTTCAGCACCGAAGCCCCGATCGATAATCGCAGGTTCCAATCCCCCACATACATCATCCAGGCGAACACGCCCCAGGCCAGCATGGCGATCCACTTGACCCGCATCGGAAACAAAAAATACAAATTCACCACGAACTCGGGATACCGGTAAGCGAAAGCCAGCAGCACACTCAGTAGCAGAAACGCATTACTGGCCGGAAGCTCCGGGGCCAGAAACGATGCAGCCACCGTGGCTACATAGCCCACCAGCATAAACACGTTGTAACGAAAGGTTCCCCACTGCGCTTCGAGAATGGTCCCCATGAAGTAAAACATGTTGAAATGCAAGTAGGCCAGGATAATGTTCACCTCCGGCGGCACCGCCACAAAAGTAAACAAGCGCCAGAACTCCCCTTGCAGCACCAGTGACGGGACGAGCCGGATCGGTTCCAGCACCTGTGGCTGAAACAGGCTGATAACGTACACCGGCACTTGCAACGACAAGATGGCCAAGGTCAGATGCGGAATGGCGAATCGGCCCAGCCGGCGCTGGAGTTTGTCCAGTAGCGACACTGTAAAAGCCCTTTCGGCATCAAGCCGCAACAGCCAGGAAAACACCCGGCTCCCAGCATACCGCCCGGGCGGGGGTTTGGGCAGCCGGTTCCCACCGAGAGCTCCGGCAGTAGGGTCCACCGTTTTCTTGATTCCAATTTCCGGATCGGTAAAAAGCATGTTCCAACGACGCTTTCTTCTTCTCATGGCCGGTGCGGCCTTGGCGCTTGCCCGGCCGCAGCCCACGGCCGCCGGACAGGAACCCCAGCGGCCCAACGTCGTGTTCATCCTCACCGACGACCAGCGGCCCGATACGATCCACGCCTTGGGCAATCCGCACATCCGCACACCCAATCTGGACCGCCTGGTGCGCACCGGTACAGTGATCCAGCAGGCCATCTGCGCCAACCCCATCTGCACGCCCAGCCGGGCGGAGATCCTTTCCGGCTGTAGCAGCTTCGAGAACGGAGTGATGGGCTTCGGCGGGCGGATCGACCCGCAGCTGGTGCTCTGGCCGCAGGCGATGCGGGCCGCAGGCTATCACACCTGGTACGTGGGCAAGTGGCACAACGACGGACGGCCCCAGGCCCGCGGTTACGAACTCTCCCGGCGGCTGTTCGCCTCCGGCGGCGGCCGCTGGTGGACTGCCAAGCGTGACTGGGCCGGACGCCCCGTCACGGGTTACCGCGGCTGGGTGTTCCAGGACGACCAGGGCCGCAAGTTTCCCGAGCTGGGCGTAGGGCTCACCGTGCGCACTTCCGAACAAATCGCCGACGGGGCCGTGGTGCTCATCCGCCGCTGCCCGCGGCGGCCGTTTTTCCTGCACGTGAACTTCACCGCCCCGCACGACCCCCTTCTGCCCCCGGAGGAGCTGCTGCGGTTCTACCTGCAAAATCCCCCGCCCCTGCCGCCCAACTTCCTCCCCCGGCATCCGTTCGATCACGGGAACCTACGCGGTCGGGACGAGTTGCTGCTGGGATTCCCTCGTACCCGGGAGGAAGTACGCCGCGAGCTGGCCGCCTATTACGCGGTGATCGAAGAGATGGATCGCCAGCTAGGCCGCATCCTGCAAGCCTTGGAAGAAACCGGCCAGTTGCAAAACACGATTATCATCTTCACCAGCGATCACGGCGTGGCCTTGGGCAGCCACGGACTGCGCGGCAAGCAGAACATGTACGAGCACACGATCCGCGTGCCTCTCATCGTGGCCGGACCCGGCATCCCCCGCAACCGCCGCCTGGCCGCCCAGGTGCACCTGCGCCAGCTCTACCCCACCGTGTGTCGGCTTTGCGGGGTGGAAGTGCCACGGACGGTCCGTGCCCGGGCGTTTGATCGCCTGCTGCGGGACAAGTCGTCCGGCCCGGGAGAGCCTTACACCTTCGGCTACTACCGCCAGGTGCAGCGGATGGTCCGCACCCCCCGGTGGAAGCTCATCTGGTATCCGAAGCTGGGGCGGATGCAACTGTTCCACCTGGAGAGCGACCCCCACGAACGGCACGACCTGAGCCGGGACCCTCGCCACCAGAAAATCAAAGAAAAGCTCTGGCGCGTACTGCGCGAACAACTGGCCCGCTGGCACGACCCGGTCCTGCGGGAACATCGGCCCTCGGAGGAGCGGAACTGAAACTGCAAGGAGAAAACTCTTCGTGCCGGCGAGGGGATGTGTCGGTAATGGGCAGGGCCGCGTCCTGGCAAACGACGGCGTGCCATCGGGCCGTAAGTTCTGGCATCTTGTGTCGCAGGCAAGCACAATAGGGGCGACGCTGCCTGCCGCTGGCATGCAATGGCCGCGGTGGCGGTTTTCGGTGCAGCCTGCTGGTTCCCCTGCGGAAGAAGTACCCACCCTTGTTGCCCACGCCAAGGAGTAACCATCCATGCGACGCACCAGGCTAGGGATTGTGCTGGGGACTCTGCTTGTTGCCGCCGGTGTTTTGGCCGTTTCGGCGGCGGCTGATGAGCAGGTGGTGCTGAGCCGGATTGCCTTTGGTTCCTGCGCCCAGCAGGGGCGGCCGCTGCCGATCCTGGATGCCATCGTGCAGACCCGTCCGCAGGTGTTTCTGTTCCTGGGCGACAACATCTACGCCGACACCGAGGACATGCGGGTGATGCGGCGCAAATACGCCCAATTGGGGGCCAAGCCCGGCTACCAGAAACTGAAGCAGACGGCCCGC
>JALSGI010000537.1 GCA_026982835.1 Planctomycetota bacterium
AGCATCAGCGGCAGCCCCGCCGCGTCGGCCGCCGTCAGCTCGCGCGCTCCGCCGGCCGCCGGCAGCATGAGCGCCACGGCCCCCGCGACAGCCCAGAGCCCCCACACGCCTCGCTCGAAGATCTTCTTTGGGTCGTCCCCCCTGACCTCTTTCTCTCGTTGGCTTCACTTCTTCTGGGCCTGGCCCTGCTGCTGCGCCTTCTTCTGCAGCGGCACGTAGGGCGCCGTCACCAGGGTCTGCACCGTGCTGCCGTGGATGTGGGTCGGGGTCCCGGGGATGCCGGAGTGGCACATGTCGCAGTTCTCCACCGACCAGGCGATCTCCCCGTTGTGGCAAGCCCCGCAATACTGGCCGTCGATGATCTTGGCCATGGTGATCTTGTTGCCGCCGGCCTTGAACTTGAAGCCCAGGTCCGCGTGGCAGACCTTGCAGCGGAAGCGGATGCGGTGGAACCAGTGGGGGAAGACCACCGGCCGCATCCCCGCCGCGTCGGCGTAGTTGTTGATGATGACGTCCGCGTACTCCGCCCGAGCCGTCTGCGGCTGCGCCAGCAAGGCCAGGGCAGCCAGCACCCCTCCCAGGACGGCGATCATCCACGTGTTGCGAGGCTTGGCGTTGCAGGACATGGACAGGTTCTCCTTGGTTGAATGGCGGCTATTATAAAGACGCCTCCCTCCCGTGATAACCCTCTGCCCGGAGGGGGCTCCTCCCGCCCCGGGCCTGCGCCTTGAACGACGCAACCGATTGAAACTTCTCCCTTTCATCTCTACGCCCCCTCAGAAGCGCCGCACCAGCCGGGCGTAGAGCAGGCTGGAGTAGCGGTCGCCGTTCTGCATGCGCCGGAAGCTGAGGCTGGCCTGGGTCAGGCCGATGGCGTAGTCGATCCGGTTCTCCCACTCGTTGCGGTCCAGCCCGTCGCCGAGCGTGGCCTGCGACAGGCGCAGGTAGGAGCGGAACTGCAGCCGCGGCACGCCGAAGAGGCGGCTGTGGCTGAAGTTGAGCTGCCCGGTGGCCGTGGTCCCGCGGCTGGTGGTGCCGTCCTGGAAGCGGCGGCGCACGCTCTGCAGGGTGAGATCGCCGGTGAGCAACATGCGGCGGCTCAGGGTGGCGTGGCGGGAGAGCTGGAAGTTGATCAGGTCCTGCACGTCCTCCTGCCCCCCGAAGCTGCGGCTCTCGGCCAGGCTGAGGCGCATGAAGGTGCTCCCGCCACGATCCGCACGACTCCAGCCCAGGGTCACGTTGTGGTCCAGCCGGTGCACCGCGCCGCCGCCGCGGCTCTGGGCGCTCTCGCTGGCGGCCTGGTTGAGGCTGAGCGTCAGCGATCCCCCGCGCACCCGCCAGCCGCGCTGGGCGTTGTGGCCCACGCGGAGGCTCCCGGTGACCACGTCCCGGTCGGCCCCGCTCTGGTTCTCCACTGCCCCGTCGGCGTACCACTGGTAGGTGAAGCGCCGCACCGGCAGCAGGTCCGACTGGTACAGGAAGCCCAGCCGCTCCCGCTGGTCGGTGCTGCGCCCCGAGGCCCCCTCCCAGTCGGTGCTGGTCAGGCTGAAGGAGCCGTCCAGGCGCAGCCGCTTGGTGTACTGGTAGAAGGCCCCCGCGGTGAGGCTGAGGCTGTTCTGGTCGCTCGCGTGGGCCAGCCCGTCGTCGCCCTGCATGCGGAAGGCGCGCAGCCCCCCGCTCACCGACCAACGCCCCCCGGTGGGCTGCCAGAACACGAAGCTGGAGACCTGGGCCACGTCGGTGGTGGTGGTGCCAAGGATCCCCGTGGAGCGGTCGAAGGTGCTGTCCAGGCTGTAGAGGCTGGCCTTGGAGTCGAAGCGCAGCTCCTCCGAGGGGAAATAATAGTGCTCCACGTCCACCACCAGGTTGTCCGCCTTCCGGCCCCGTTCGGCCTGGCGGGTGGTCTCCTGGTTGGCCCGGGCCAGCAGACGCTGGTGCCGCGGCTTGAGGTCCACCTCCACCCCGTAGAGCTCGTCCTCGAAGCGGCCCGAGCGGTCCGAGTCCCAGGTCCGGTTGCTGTAGCGGAGCTGGTAGCGGTCACCGCCAGTGGTGCGGTAGGACTGGCGCAGGTCCAGCAGGGTGGCGCGGAAGTCCTCCCCGGCCAGGGTCACCAGGGGATTGGCCACCTCCGGCTGGTCCACCCGGGTGTCGCTGGCCTGATACACCAGCTGGAAGGGGGCCCGGCTCCAGGGCAGCACGTTGAGCACCACGTTGCC
>JALSGI010000538.1 GCA_026982835.1 Planctomycetota bacterium
GGGCGGAGCTTGAAATCCAGATTGGGCAGCAGGGGCCGGAAGCGGCGCTGTTCGGGCGGAATGTCGGTCTCCACCACCAACTGGAGCCACAACCGCAGCTCGGCCACGCGCACGGCCCACTCCATCACGTCCACCCCGTAGAGCTGGTCCTGCAAGATGCGTTTGCGTCGCTGGTAGGGGGTTTCCTGCTTCCGCTGGAGCTTGTTGAGTCGGGCCTGCAAGTCGTCCAGCACCAGCAGCATGCCCACCAAAAACGCTCCGGAACCGCAAGCCGGATCGCAGACGCGCACCTGGCAGAGCCGTTCCTCCAGTGTGGCAAGATCCAACGCGTCAAGAGCCTGGTCGGCCTCGTGTTTTTCCTCTTCGGTGAAGGCGAACACCCACTGATACAAAAGGTCCTTGTGCTGCTGGCCCAACTGCCCGGCCAGCCAATCGACCAGGGCCAGTCGGCACATGAGGTCGATTTCGGTTCTTGGGGTGTAGAACACGCCGGCGGCTGCTCGCAGGTCGTCTTCGTCCCCTTCGAAGGTGATGTTGACCAGCCGCTCGTAAACCATGCCCAGCATCTCGGGGTCCACGGCCACTTCCTGGTCGAAGCGGCCACTTTCCATCACGGTGAAGTTGTAGCGTTCGAACAAGCCGGGCTGGGTGCCGTCGCTCCACTGCTGGAAAAGCAGTTGGAAAACTTCGTCGGGCAGGTGCTCCTGCAGCTCTTCGTCCAGCTCCTGCCTGGAGAAAAGCCCGCCGTTGAGAAAAGGGGCCTGGGCCAGGGCGTCTCGCAGCCACGAAGGGAAACAGCGGTACTCGGTGCGGTTTTGCCAGCGGCTGTTGAAAGCTTCGAAGAACAGAGCGCCGAGCCACTTGGCGTGGAAGGTTTCTGCTTCGCCCGATTCGCGGTAGGCTTGCCAGAGGTGGCGCATGAAATGGCGGTCGGGCTGCCCGTCGGGGCCATGCAGCCACCCCTTGCGGGCGATAAAGTAGAGGAACATGATACGGTTGAGGAGCTGGTGCGTGTAGTTGCGTGCCCAGGCAGCCCCCTTTTTTCCACGCGGTTTTTTCAGCCGCTGGCGGATGTGCTCGAAAGCCTCGGCATAATCGCGGAAGAACTGCTCGGTGACACGCTGGACACTGAAGGCTTCCTCGTGCCGTTGCCAAAGCTGTGCCGGATCGCGGAGGCCGTGGGTGTGAATTGCGGAAAGGACCTCCAGGTCGGTTCGATAAGGTCTTTCCCGCTGGACCGGCAAAATCCGCAGCCAGAGCCGCACTTTGCCTTTTTCCCGGGGATGGGGCAGGCGGCGGGGGGAGACGAAGACAAGCTCTTCGTAGCCGGGAGCCGTAAAGAGGAAGAGATTCTCCCCCTGCGGATAGTGCCGGTAGTAAGCCTCCAGAAAACGGCGCATGGGGGTTCGCCGCACGGGAGAGCGTTTCAAATGCACATGAAATACTCGCAACGGCAAACTGCCCTGCATATCGACCAGACGCCAGACCTTTGCTACGGCTTCCCGGGCTCCGGAGGGCAAGTTGTGGAGTTCTTCCTCCAGGGGCTCCATAACCGGATAGCCCAACTCCGTGAAAAGTTCGCCTGCGGTTTTGGGAGACCGGATGCGTTCCAAAAAAGGTTGAAGAGACAAGAAATCGCCCATCCGCTGTGCCTCCTTGAAGAGATTGCCCTTGCTCAGCCGTTCCGATACGGCTACCGGACAGTATATGATCGCGGAAAACCCGTTGCCAGGAGGAGAGAGGAGCGGTCAGGGCGTGAAAGAGCTAATGGATATGGCCTTGGGTTCAAAGTCGGCTCTTGGCCGCCACGGCTTGCCCGAGAAACTCGATTAACTGCTGCCTGGCCCGCTTGGCCCGGAACACCCCCGGTAGCAGCAGTAGTGGACATCCCCGGGTTAACCCGCTATATTTCGGGTGTCAGCGTACAAGTTTACAGGTACGTGCCCGGGGCACGAGTCCGTGCGCCCCGGGGCGGGCAGCGTACCTGCGGGAACTGCGCCGTGGCCAGAACACACAGTTCCCGGCGCGTCGTCTCCTGGCTCCCAGCCGGGAGATGAACCGACAGGATGCGGTCCCGAACACGGGTGGCCGCCGTGGGGGACCCGTTGCCGGTTCCGACGCACCAAGCGGACGGACGACCGTGGGTATGCTTAGGTGTTGTTGGCCGGAGCCTGAAAAGCGGCTTCGGCCAAGGCATCGTAC
>JALSGI010000539.1 GCA_026982835.1 Planctomycetota bacterium
GCATCTCCTCCACGTACTGGGCCACGCGTTCCACGATCCGCTGCAGGAACTCCCGGCCGGCTTCGGCCGTGGCCAGGGCGGGGGTGGGGTCGGGCTGATCGGCCACCGCCTCGCGGCGCACGTTTTCGGCAAAGGCGGCCAGGGCGATGGCCGTCTCGAACTCCTGGGCGTGCCCGGGCAGGTCCTGCGGCAGGCGATGGCCGCCGCGAAGCAGCTCCCGGCCGTCGTCGTCGGTCAGCACGTTCCAGTAGGGCAGGAAATGGATGTTCCGCTGGTGCTGCCGCAGCACCTGGTCCCAGTTGTTCCAGCACGGGGCGATGTTGCCGCCGTGGCCGTTGAGCACCAGGATGTGATCGAACCCGGCCCGAACCAGCGAATCCAGCAGGTCGTCCAGCACGTTCAAAAAAGTGCCCGTGCGCAGGGTGAGCGTACCGCGGTGGACCATGTGGTGTTCGCTCACGCCGACCATAAGGGCCTGGGCCACCAGCACCCGGGGGCGGAGCTTTTCGGCCACGCGGCGAGCCACCTCGTTGACGCTGCGCCAGTCGTGCTCCATGGCCAGGTGTTCCAAGTGCTGCTCCACGGCCGCCACCGGCAGGATGCAGCACTGGAGCTGGCCGCTGGCCATCCGACGGCGGAACTCGCGGCGGGTGAGCTTGTTCAGGTAGATTTCAGCTTCCATGGGTAGCACCTGAAGTGGTTCGGGAAATCGTTGGCCTCGCAAGGGCCGGAAACATGCACCGATGGTGCGAGCTTTACGGGTTCCGGGGGCCAAGTTCCTTACGGGTTTAGCCCGCTAGCCCAGGGACGCTTGGCTTCGTGCTTCGGTCTCAAGCGAACCCCGGGCTTGGCGGCGTGGGGGGACTGGGGACTTGAGGGGGTGCTCCCGCACCAAGCGGAAACAAAGGAGGCACTTTGACCCTGCGGCTCACCAGGAGGTTCGCCCTCCCGAGGAGCTTCCGCTCCAAGGCCAGAACAAGCGTCGATTCGCACAACGGGAGGGCGAGGCTCCTGCCGAGCCGCCGGAGTAGAAACAAGTGCTGGTTCCGTTGAGCGCTTGCTCACAAGAAAGTTCCTCCAGAGCTTTGAATCTTCGACCACAACGCGAAACACGTACAAAGTTCCCGGATCGGCGGAGCCAGGTCGATCCTCCGGCTAGCAGCCCGTTAAAGAAGTCCATTCCAAGCAAAAAACTGGCTCCGGGGTTGTCGTAAATCCTGAAAAAACGGCTCGGCAGGAGCCTCGCCCTCCCAAGCTTGCGTTTTTCAACGGGCTCCTAAACGCCCAGGCTGCGGCGGCGTGCTTCGACCGGCCAGCGCTCCACGACCTGGCCCTCCCGCACCACATAGACCTCGTCGTACAAGGCCACCGTGGGGCAAATGTGATAGGGCACCGCATACACAATCTGGCCCACCGGCCAGGGGCAAGGCTCTCGGGGTTGCAGGACGTAGTGTTCCTCGTTGTGCAGCAGCATTTCGGCTCCCACCAGGCCATAGACTTCGGCCCGGCGGGGCTGATCCGGGCTCAAGGACTTGATTCCCAGGTCCAGCGTCACGCGCCCGTCGGCCGGGCGGCTAAGCACGCGGCCCAACAGCACCGCGGCCAGTTGCAGCTTCAGCTCCGGCACGCGCGTGCCGTAGCCCAGGTCCCAGTAAAGCGTGGTGCCGGGGCTGCACGTGGCCCGAGGGTGGCGGGCATGATGCGGGAAACTAGGCGAACCGCCGGCCACCACGTCGTAGGGGGCATCGGCGGCCCGGTCGAGCCAATCCAAAAGCGGCTGCAGCTTCTGCCAGATGGCATCCACCAGCCCGGGACGTTTTTCCGGGGGGAGCTTGCCCATGTGGCCGTCGTACACGTGCAGTCCGGCAAATCGCACTCCGGCTTGGGCCCCGATGCGGCGAAACAGCTCCTGTACCGCCTCCCCGGGCGGCACCCCGGTGCGGCCAAGCCCCGGGTCCACGTCGATATAAACCCCGAGCTCCAGCTCGGCCTGTTGGGCCGCCTGGGCCAGTTGATCCACTACCTGGGGGCAATCGACCAGCGTGGAGATATGGACCTGGGGATATTTTCGGGCCAGTTGGACCAGGCGCTGGATGTGCGGGCCGACCGGCTGCGTGGCCAGCATCACCTCCTGGGGGCCGAGCCGGGCCGTCATTTCCGCTTCGGCCACTGTGGCCGCCTTGAACCGCCGGATGCCCCGGTCCAGTTGCATTTGCACCACCTGGGGGCATTTGTGGGTTTTCACATGGGGCATCAGCCGCTCCGGCCCCCCGGCCACCTGGAGCATTTGCTCGATGTTGTGCTCCACGCGCTGGGGAAACACCAGCAACACGGGGGTGGGGAGTTGCTGGGCCTGGGCCACCTGGTACCAGGCATCGGGGGCGTCCATCAGTTCTTCCACGGTGGGCATGGGAGGACTCCATGCTATAAGGGGGCGGTCATTCGGGCTGAGGGGGATTTGAGGCCTGAGCTGCCAGGCGCTCCCAGGCCTCAAGCAGCATGTCGGCCGCGCGGTGGATTTCCTCCTCGGTGGTATAGCGGCCCACGGAAAGTCTTACCGTACCGCGGGCCACCTCGGGCGATAGCCCAATGGCCCGAAGCACCCCGGAAACCTTCGTCTGGCCGCTGTGGCAAGCCGCGCCGGTGGAGGCGCACAGGCCCGGGCACTCGGCCAGCAACTGTTGCCCCACCACGCGCGGGAAGTTGACCGAAAGCGTATTGGGCAGCCGGGCGGTGCGGGCGGCGTTGGCTGTCAGCTCCGGGCCGACTCCAGCCAGCAGGCGTTCCCAGAGCTGGTCGCGCAGGTAAGCCATGCGGTCCATGTCGGCGGCCAGGTCTTCGCGCACCAGTTGCGCCGCCTGCCCCAAGGCCACGATGTAAGGGACGTTTTCGGTCCCCGGGCGCAAGCCCCGCTCGTGGCCTGCCCCGTGCAACACCGGCTCCAGCTTCGCCCCGCGGCGCACATACAGCGCTCCCACGCCCTTGGGGGCGTACATCTTGTGCCCGGCCACCGAAAGCAGATCCACGCCCAGGTGCGGCACGGTCACTTCTACCTTGCCCACGCTTTGGGCCGCGTCGGTGTGCAGCAGCACGCCGCGGTCGTGGCAGATTTCGGAAATCTCGGCGATCGACTGCACCGAGCCGATCTCGTTGTTGGCGTGCATGATGCTCACCAGGCGGGTGTCATCGCGAATGGCCGCCAGCACGTCGTTGGGATCGACCCAGCCGTCGGCGTTGCAGGGCACCACCGAAACCTCGAACCCGTGCCGCCGCAGAAACTCCACCGGCTGCACCACGGCCGGATGCTCCAGGGCCGAGATGACGATGTGCCCCTTGTGGTCCCAGTGGGTAAAGGCCACCCCCTTGATGGCCAGGTTGTTGGCCTCCGTGCCGCCGGAGGTGAAGACGATCTCCTCGGGAGCCACTTCCAGCAACGCGGCCACTTGCTCCCGGGCCTGTTCCACGGCCTGGTGGGCGGCCCGGCCCAAGGCATGGCTGCTAGAGGCGTTGCCGTACTGGCTCTCCAGGTAAGGGAGCATCGCCTCGCGCACCGCCGGGGCCACCGGCGTGGTGGCGTTGTAGTCCAGGTAGATGATGTCCATGGGGCGTTTTTTTCGATCCGTGGGAACAATCGGGGGAAAGCCAGGTGAAGGGCTTTTCCGGACCGTCCCGCTCAGGGTGGGGGGGACTTTGTGGACGAAGCCGAGCCTTGCCGCAGAGCCGCGCGAATCTTGCGTGCCGAAATACTGCGGAACTCCCACGGCAACTTGGCGTTGGGTGGCAGGCCGTCGAGTACCTCCTTCAGCTGGCGATACTGCGTCTGCACTTCCGGGTCTTGCATGGCCGGGGTGCCCAACAGATTGTGCTGCTCCAGCGGGTCCTGGGAAAGATCGTAAAACTCCCCGTGGGCGAAGAACCCCCGCGAGTACAGCTTGAATCGCTGGTTGCGGATCACGCGGGTATCGTAGTACTGGGTGAGGCACCAGGGGCGCGGGGGCCGGGGCCACCGGCGGCCCAGCACCTCCGCGGCAAAGCTCTGCCCGTCGATCTGCAGCCCTTGCGGAATCTTGCCCCCGGCCAGCTCCACCAGCGTGGGCAGAAAGTCGGTGGCATCCACCAGCACATCGCTTTCCCGGTACCCGGGCACCAGCCCAGGACCGTTGACAATCAAGGGCACGTTGATCCCGTATTCGCCCAGGGAGTAGATCCCCTCGGGGGCGATCCGCCCGTGCACCCGGCCGCCCAGGGGGTGCGGGTCGTTCTGGTCGGTCCCATGATCGGTGCCGTTATCGACGGTGATGAAGAGGATCGTTCGCCGCCGCAGGCCAAGCTGTTCCAGGGCGCGTACCAGCCGGGCAATGCAATGATCGGCGTAGCGCACCATGTCGGCGAACTGTTCCCGGGAAGAAAGCCGCCGGGAACGGTTGGCCGGCGTGGGCACCACAGGGATGTGGGTCAGCACGGCCGAGTAGTAGGCGAAAAACGGGCGGTGCCGGTTCCGGTAGAAAAAGTCGATCAGGTAATCGGTGAACACGTCCGGGCCGAATCGCCCCCGGGTATCAAGGCGGCGGCCGTTTTCGAGGATGTAGGGGTCCCAGTAGCGTTTTTTGTGGGCCGGGTGCCCTTTGCGTCCCTCGGGGAAGATGCAGTATTCGTCGAACCCGTGCCGGTGCAGGGCGTCGCGTTGTGCCGGGTCGAACAAGTCGTTGATCTGCCACTTGCCCACGATGCACGTGCGGTAGCCGGCGCGGCGGATCAGCCGGGCCAGGCACACTTCGCGGCGCCAGTCGAAGTACCCGCCCCCGTAAATGGCCGGATCGTGATGCGTGTGCCAGCCGGTGCGGAAAGGGTACCTGCCGGTCAGCAGCATCACCCGCGTGGTGCTGCACACGGGGGTGACGTAGCAGGTGCGGAACTTCACGCCCGTTGAGGCCAGGCGGTCGATGGTCGGCGTGACGTTCTCCTGGCTGCCGTAACAGCGGAACCAGTCCTTGCCCGCGTTATCCAGCAGGATGAACAGGATGTTGGGTCGTTGCGGCGGGGCTGCTGCGGCCGGAAGCGGCAGCCAAAAGCAGACAATCGCCACCCATCCCCACCACGCTGTGGATCGCAAAGCCAGGAAGAATGGGTTCATGGCGATCCTTTCCGCTGCGTCGTTCTAAGCCTGGAACCACTGTTGAATGGCAGGCCACACCTTGTACACCGCCGTGTACCAGGCCATGCCCAGCAAGGTGACAAAACCCAGCCCGCCCAGCAGGTTGCTCCAAAACCCGTTGCGGTACTTTCCCATCAGCTCCCGCGAGTTGGCCAGCCAGAGCAGGGCGAAGGCCATCAGCGGGGCGGCCAGCACGGTCACGGCCTGGGCGGCGACGATGGCTCCCACGGGCCGGGTGCCGGTTTTGATCACGAACAAGGCCACGCCCATGCCGGAGAGCAACACGGCGGCGGTGAAGATACGGGGCCAGCGGTGGGTGGGAGTGTCGCCCAGTCCCAGCGAGTCGGCCAGGATGAACCCCCCGATCATCGAGTTGACCAGGAAGGAAGAAAACGCCGCCGAAAACAGACCCACGCAGAAAATGGCCCGCCCCTTCTCGCCGAACAAGGGGTAAAGCTGCTGGGCCACCTGGCCCACGTCTTCCAGCTCCCGGCCCCGCAGCACGGCCGCCGCCGTGGACATGATCATCACCGTGATCACCAGCATGATTACCGAGCCGACGCGGGCGTCGATCAGGCCCGTCTTCAAGTTCTCCACTTGCCAGCCCCGGAAACGCACCAGGTAGGACTGGTAGTAGGCCGCCGAGATCACGAACGTCGTCCCCACCAGCCCCAGCAGCGGCAAGCCCAGCTCGGAAATCCCCTCCAGGGGGAGAAACCCTCGGGCCAGCTGGCCCAGGTGGGGGCGGGCCAGGTACAGGTTCAAAGCGAAGGCCAGCAGCATCACGCCCACGAAAAAGGCCATCAGCCGCTCCACGGCCCGATACAGGTTCTCAAAGCCAAACAGAAACGCCAGCGTCAAGGCGTTGAACAGCACCACCCAATAGTCGAATCGGATGTAGGTCGTCAGGGCCGAATGCACGCCCAGGTTGTTGCCGAACTGGAACGCCGCCGAGATGAAAAACACGCCCAGGCCGATCAGCACGGCCAGCCAGCGCCCGATCCGCCGGGCGATCAGCCCCGAGGTCGATTCCTGCGTTACCACGCCCAACCGGGCGGCCATGCTGGTGTAGGTCATCATGAACACCACGGCCAGCACCACCACCCACACCTTGGAGTAGCCTTCGGCGGCCCCCACCTTGGAACTGGTCAGAATACTGCCCGGGCCGATCACCACGCAGGCCGTGACCAGCCCCGGGCCCAGGGAACGAAAAACCCGCCACCACGATGCTTGCTCTTGGGTTGCTGCTTGCTGGCTCATCAACAGAAAGACCTTCGCAGAGGCAAGGGCCAAGGCCCTTGGCAGGAGAAAAAACGCACGGGGAACTCGAAGGCCGATTGTATCCGCCGCACGACCCAGGCGAAAGTATGGTATAGCAACCGGGAGCTTACGCTCCCGGCTGGCTGTTCATCCGGCGGCTGAGGCCGACGGCTCGCCGCTTCGACAATTAACGCTTGTTCCGGCATCGGAGCGGAAGCTCCGGCGAGCCGCGTGCGTCAGCACGCGGTTGCTACCGTTTGTGGCCGATGCTACGCTGGCCAACCGCCGGCTTACGCCGGCGGCTCGCCGTTTGCAAGAATCAAAGCAAGTCCACCAGGTACGTTGTTTTCCACAAAACACGCTTTTTCCTGCCTGGTGCGGAAGCACCCGCCCAAGACCCAGGACCCACGACCCAAGACCTCCGGAGCGGAAGCTCCGGCGCACCAGCGCAAGCCGCAAGCCGATACCTGCCCGGAGCGGAAGCTCCTTGGCGAGCCCCGGGCTTCAGCCCGGGGAGAGCCGCAAAATCGCTTTTGCTTGTTCTCCTCCGCCGACTGAAGTCGGCGGCTCGCCATGCCCCCACGCCTCCACGCCCTCGGCCGACTTACGCCGGCGGCTCGCCGTTTGTGAAAAAAACGCTCGTTCTTGCACCGGCGAGCCGCGTGCGTCAGCACGCGGTTTTTTTGCCGCTGGCGTTGGTTCTTGCAGCTGCGAGCCGTGGGCGTAAGCCCACGGAGAGCATGACAATCGTGCGCCGTTTTCTTGTTCATCCTCCTGGAGCTAACGCTCCCGGCTGGCTGTTCAACCGCCGGCTTACGCCGGCGGCTCGCCGGTTATGAAAGTTTGCGTCTATTGTTGCGTCGGAGCGGCAGCTCCTTGGCGCAAGCCGCAAGTCGCACGCCGCAAGCCGTTTCTTGCCCGGTGCGGAAGCACCGCCCTCAAGCCTCCAGGCCCCCAAGCCTCCATCCCCTCCCGCGGCTAAAGCCGCGCACCTCGCCGGGCGCGGAATCACCGAGTAAAGCTAGCAGGTGCTAGCAGGCTAGCCATGGACGCGCCGGAGGTGCTCGGGTCGGGAGCGGTTTTTCCGGCGGTTGCTCTGCGTGCCGGTCGTAGCGGTTCTTCCGCGCAAGGGGCCTCCGGCAAGCTATAGTTGATCTGGACCCGGCCCCTTGGCTCCCTCCCCCCCCGGAGGCGTCCGGTCCCGGCTTGCCGCAGTCACGGAGCGAAAAACGCGGCAGTCGCGTGCCTTCCCCCCAAAATGTCCTCCTGGGAGAGAGAGCAGACGATGGGCCTGTTCGGCGTCCAACTGACCGGCGTTCAGCTTCGGATCCTCCACTCGCTCAATCGGGCCAACCAGGCGGCCCAGCAAAACCTGCTGCGGCTTTCCACGGGCAAGAAGATCAACGCGGCCAAGGACGATCCCAGCGGGGCGGTGCGGCTGGCGCTGCTGGAAAGCCAGCTCACCCGGTGGACCAAGGCCAGCGCGAACGTCTCCCAAGCCTCCAGCATGGTCAGCCAGGTACAGCTGACCGTGGACCAGATCCGCACCCAGCTGGACACCATCCGCACGCTGCTGCTGCAAGACGCCGACGGGTCGCTCAGCTCCAGCCAGCGGGCGGCCAACCAGGCCCAGATCGACCAGGCCCTGGACCAGATCAACGCCCTGGCCACCACCGAGATAAACGGACGCCGCGTGCTGGAGGGCTCGGCCGACTTCGACGTGCTGGGCGCCGACCCCAGCCAGATCAAGCAGGTGCGGGTGTTTGCCGGGGGGAACAGCCCGCAGCAGTTCAGCGGCCAGGTGATCGAAGCGGCCCAGCAGGCCGAGCTGTTCTACGACGCCGGCGGCAGCACCATCAGCAGCGATCTGGACTTTACCATCACCGGCAAGTTGGGCTCGGCCACCATCACCGTGCAGGCCGTGGAGAACCTGTCGATTGCCGACTTCGTCAAGCGGATCAACCAGCAAAGCTACATCACCGGCGTGGTAGCCGAGGTGGACCCGAACAACTCCAACGGCGTGCGGTTCTACTCGGTGGAATACGGTACCGACGCCTTCATCCAGATCACTCCCGGCTCGCAGCCGATTGTGGTCACCGGCGGCCACGGCGACGGCACGGCCAACGGCACCAACGCCGTGGTCGAGATCAACGGGCGGACCATCACTGGCGATACGCGCAACGAAAACGCCTCGCTGATCCACTCCACCACCGACGGCACCATCGCCCAATCGGCCACGTTCGACCTGACGGGCAACCTGGGCACGGCCACCATCAGTGTTACCCAGGGCGAGAGCCTGCAAACGGTAGCCGACCGGATCAACACTCAGAGTGGCACCACCGGCGTGGTGGCCGAAGTCTCCGGCAACGACCTGGTGCTCAAGAGCCAGACCACCGGCTCCTCGGCCACGATCACGCTGGAGGTGACCGACCAGGGCGTGTTCGCCGTCAGCCCGGGAAGCAAGGCCACGCTGGTAAGCAGCACCCCGCGGCAGCGGGCGCAGCTTTTCTACAACACCACCGACGGCCTGGTGGCCAGCAACGCCACGGTGACTATCGCGGGCAACTCCGGCAGCTACCAGTTCACCTTCACCCAGGGCCAGACGCTCCTCAGCGCCGCTTCCCAGATCAACCAGCAGACGCTGGTCACCGGGGTACAGGCCACCGTGCAGGGGAACCAGCTCATCCTGGAAAGCACCACCTTCGGCGAAAGCGCCACCGTGTCGGTCACCGTGGACTCCGGTTCCTTTCCCGTCACCGGCGGCAACGGCAACGGCACGGCCAACGGCGTAAACGCCCAAACCCAGGTCAGCGGCACCGACGCAACCCAGGGGGACCCGAACCTCCAGGGCAATACGCTGGTGTATGCCCAGGGGGGCGTGCACCTGGAGATCGAGTTTGCCCCGGGCTTTAGCGGCAGTTTCGGTCCCTTGCAACTGCAGGACAACTCGCTGCGGTTTGCCCTCTCGGGCGATCCGCGTTCCTTGTCGCGGCTGGCCGTTCCCAGCCTGCTCCCCTCGGCCCTGGGCGGCCCCAGCGGCACGCTGGATCAACTCCGCTCCGGCGGGGGGCTGGACGGCCTGGGGGACAACACCGCCGCGGCCATCCGCGTGGTGGACGAGGCCCTGGGCGTGCTGGATCGCGCCGAGGGGATCATCGACGGATTTGCCAACGCCACCATCTCCGCAGCCCAATCGGTCGCCGACAGCTTCGTCACCGAAGTGCAAAACTCCATCAACCAGCTCAACCAGGTGGACAACGACGAAGAAAACACCCTGCTGGCCCTCAACCAGGCCCTGGTCGGCAACGCCAGCGCCGCCCTGGCCATCCTGGCCCAAAACCGCCAATCGATCCTGGACCTGGTCAAGCAACTGGCCGGGTTGATCTAAAGAGAAACCGATCCACAAGCGGTGCGCCCGAACACTGAAAAGTGCGCCCCTTGTGGTTCTATCACCAACGGCCGGGAGGATCGGGGAAGCACCTCTCCCCCCGGCTAAAGCCGGAGGGCTCGCCTCCTGGTTCCCCCATCCCCCGCGCCCGTGGGCAAGGCAGTGCCGGCTAGGGGTTTCTCAGAACCAAGCCGTACCCCTTGTGGCGAGGTTTTCTTTTAATCGTACGAGCGGATGCGGATGTTGCGGAAATCCACCCGCGTGCCGTGGCCCAGAAAACCGATGTAGCCCCGGGAACGCTTCAGCCCGGGATGAGGGCGGTGATCCACCGTTTTGCCCCCTGGGGCCGCCTGGTCGACGTTGGCATCGACGACCACCGCCCCGTTGAGCTTCACCCGCACGTGCCGCCCGCGCACGGATATCAGCATCTGGTTCCACTGCCCGGCCGGCTTCAAGTGCCCTCGCCTGGCCGGCACCACCCCGTAGAGGCTGCCGCAGAACTGATAGGGCTTGAGATTCTTGTACCGAGGAGCGTAGTCGTCCAGGATCTGGATTTCGTTTCCGTCAAACGTGGGATGTCCCTTCAGCGGTGCCCGGAACGCAATGCCGTTATTGGCCCCCGGCGTGAGCCGAAACTCCAGGTACAGCTCAAAGTCCCCGTACTGCTTCTTGGTGAACAGATTGTGGCTTTTGGGCGTGGCCACGATCACGCCGTCCTGCACCACGTAGCCCTTCAGGTCCCCTTGCCAGCCGCTGAGGTCCTTGCCATTGAACAGCGGGACCCACTCCTGGGCCGAAGCTACTCCAGCCGCCAGCACCAACCACGCCACAAGCAGAGAGCACGCTGCACGCATCCGAGGGCTCCTTCGGTTTCTCAGGGGGGTGGGAGATTCGGAGGAAAACGCAACGCCTCTTATTGTAATCCTGCGGCCACAGCATGCCAGCAGCCTCAGTATCGGCGTGCGGCTTGCGCCGGTTTTTCCGCACCGGGGTGAGAACAAACGTCAACTTGCCCAACAAGAGCCCCCCACGTAAGCGGGGGGAGAAACCGCATCGGCTTGCGGCGTGCGCCGTGCGCCGGAGCTTCCGCACCGGAGGTCTTGGGTCGTGGGTCTTGCGGCGGTGCTTCCGCACCAGTGCAAGAACAAGCGCCAATTCTTGCAACCGGCCAGCCGCCGGCGTGAGCCGTCGGTTGAACGGCGAGCCGCCGACTTCAGTCGGCGGAGATTAAAGCGACTTCAACACCAAGAGCAGAGACTAATTCTCCGCATCACCGCGAGCCGGGAGCACGAGCTCCCGGAGCGGAACAAGAAACCTGCGTATGCTGCCATGCTCTCCGTGGGCTTACGCCCACGGCTCGCGGCTGTGAGAACCAGCGCCAGCGGCAAAACAACCGCGGGCTCCCGCACGCGGCTGGCCGGGCGGGAATCGGCGTCATCTCTGGTCAAAATAGCTAAAAGGTGGATCGCGGTTGGGCTGAAATGAACAGAAGCCGCTGGCTTTTCCAAGAGCTGCTAAGGCAGTCGCAGCTTGAGGTGGAAGAAGGCGTTTTCTTCGGCCAGGTAGGTCCGTAGCAGCGCTTCGCTGCCCGAGGCGACCTGCTTGTCCAGCACGAAGCTCAGCACGCGCTGCTGCCCGGGGGGAACGTTTACCGTGCGGGTTCGCCGGGGCTGGCCGCGGAGCACCAGCGTGCATTGCACTTGCAAGCGTTTCGGGCGGTCGTTGGTCAAGTGAACACGGACTACGCGCAAGCGCTGGTCTTGGTCCACGACTACGGCCTGGGCCTTCAGCCCCGGGATACCTGCTCGCAGCGGCAGGCCCACCACCAGCGGCACCGGTTGGTCTTGCAGGTGGAGGCGGACTTCGGCATGCTGCGGGCCGGTGGAGGCGTAGATGGGCAGCCGGACCAGAAACTCCTTGCGGAAACTCTGGCCGGGAGCCAGGTGGAATTCCCAGCGGTCGGGGGCCATTCTCCAGTGCGGCGGGGGGATCAGTTCCACCTTGCCCGAAAGGGGGCGTTCGGTGGGATTGGAGAAGATCAGCTGGTTGGGGTGGGCTCGTCCCAGCACGCTGGGCACCTGGTGGTGTTGGAAGCGGATGCTGCGTGCCAGTCGGGCCAGAGGCGGTCTTTCAGACCAGACGAACACCGGCTCGGGGCCCACGACAAGTTCCACTTCGGCCCCTTGGGCCAGGGGGGACAGCGGGAGTTGCCGGCCCCAAAGGCTCCAGGCCCGATCCACAAGTGCCGCGGGAAGTTTCTGCCTGCGTGGCTTTTCGGCCCAAAGCACCCACACCGCATGATGCGGACCCACAAAAAGCCAGTTGCGCACCTGCGGGCCCAGGGGGAGCGAGCCGAGGTAGCGTGTGCCGGCCAGGCTGTGCACGGTTACCACCCAAGGGACGGCCAACGGACCGACGGAACCTTGAGGGGTAAGCAGCACCTGGTGGCGGTCCACTCCATGGAGAAACACTCCCCGGCACCCGGCCGCGTGGGCCAGCAGCAAGTGCATGGCCATTTGGGTGGCGAGGGATTGTGTGTTGTTTTTTCCGGGCAATTTGTTTGCGGCGTAGCGATCCAGCAGCAGCGAGTACCACCACCGGGCGGGAGGTTCAACGGCTTGGAGTTGCCGCTGGAGCTGCTGCCAGGGGATCGGCTTACGGGAGGAGAAGCACACGCCTTCCCAGGCTTGGCTCTGGGGCACGGGCACATCCAGCGACCAGGGGATCACCACGTCCACGAAAGCCGCGCTTTGGCCCAGGGTTTTGCGGATATGGGCCACTTGCCGGGCCACGCCTTGCAGTTCCACCAGGGAGTGGTCGTCGTCGGCTCCCCATTGCCACACGGGCACTTGCAGGCCGTAGCTGAGCATGGTTTCGCCCAGGGATTCGGCCCAGAGCTTGGGATTCATCAGAAACACTTCGCCCACGGCCGCCTCGGGGAACAGGCGCAGCCCGTCCAGCTCCTTGGCCACCGGAGGGGGTGGATCGCCGCAAACGCCCACCACCTGGGCTCCGCGGCCCAGCAGGCGGCGGACCCAGCTGACGGTTTCCTCCCGTTGCTGCGGGGAGCCGGAGGTGCGCCACAGGGGATACTTGACGCGGCGGGGCCCCAACTGGCGCACCAGTTCTTCCCAGGCTTCGTGCTGTGGGGCGGGGATGGGTCGAGCGAAGCTCCAGCCGAAGGGGTGCTCGCCCCGCAGGGGCAGCGGCGGCAGCACGGCGAAGGTGGTCCGGCCCCGGGAAACCACGCGTCCGGCCGCGCGGAGCCGGATTTCCACCCGGTAGAACCCGGCCTGGTGCACCGGAGGCTGCCAAGTCCCTTGCAGTTGCTGCTGGCCGTGGCCTTGCTCCTGTTGGGCCGCAACGGCACTGCCGCTTGCCGTCTTTGGGGGTTCGGGCCGGGAATTGCCGCCCCGGCGGCTGACCATCACCACCGAAGGGGCGCGGCGGGAAGGGACTTTCGCGGCCGGGGGCTGCGACGGGGAGCCCGATATCGGCACCCGGTGTGGCGGGCCCACCGGCTGGCCTTCGTGGTCCAGCACCACCAGTTCCAGCTCTCCCTGGTTGTAGCTTGCGCCGGAAAGGCTGTATCGCAGCCGGACTTGCTCGGGGCGGTGGAACAGGCCCAAGGCCCGCTCCGGTTCCACTTCCAGGTAGGCTTTGCGTAGCAGCCGCACCTGATCGATCCAGACCGCTCCCCGCAGATCGGCCAAGGGGGCTGCATCCAGCAGCAGGCGGATTTGCAGGAAGCGGGTTTTTTCCGGGGGACAACGGGCCATGACCACCTGCAGCGCCTCCCAGGGGCGCGTGCCGTGAACCGCCCGAGAGCGAAGCTGCCTGATAAGCTGCCCCTTTTCATCCAAGCAGCGAAGCACCAGGTAGAAGCGATCCCGGGTCAAGCCCTCGCAGCGCACGAAAGCCTGGGCCATGTAGCGGAACTTTCCCTGGACGGGCACCGGCGGGGAATCCACGGCCACGGGGCCTCCGTTGAGTTGGATTTTCAGGGAGCGGCGTCCTTGGTACGCGGCATCCGAGGCCAGAAACACGCGCACGTAGTGGGGGTGGTGGCGATCGGTGAGTCGTTGCCAGGGGTCGGGCCAGCCGTCCCGGTTGGAATCCTCTTCCCACTCGAAGGTGCTCAAGAAAATCTCTTCGGCCGGCGCCTGGGGCCCACTGGCCAGGGCTCCTGCCAGCACTAAAATCACCAGCAGGAAGGATTTCCTGCCGATAGTTTTGCCGGAGCCAGAGGGCGAGGTGTTGAAAGCGCGCAGCATCGGGCCTGGGATTCCCTGGCAGCAGGAGGGCCTGGTGGGATACGCCTTTTTCCTTTTCAACTGTAGCCTACTGCCGTGAGCCAATTGCCCCTTGCCGTTCATTTGCCCAGTTTTCGCCAGCCGTTGCGGCGGGCGGTGCAACTGGCTGCTCGGTTGGGCGTGCAGGGGGTGGAGCTGGACGCCCGGCAGCAGGTGCCCCCGCAGGAGATGGGGGCCACGGCCATCCGGGACTTGCGGCGGCTGCTGGAGGAGCACCGCCTGGGCGTGGCGGCTTTGGCTTTCCCGACCCGCCGAGGTTACAACGTGGAACAAGGGCTGGATCGCCGGGTGGAGGCTACACGTCGAGCCTTGGAACTGGCCTACCGCTTGGGAGCTCCGGTGGTGGTCAACTACGTGGGCCAACTGCCCGAGGAGCCAGAAGGCCCCCTGTGGGAATTGCTGGTGGAGGTGCTTGGGGACCTGGGCCGCTGGGGGCAGCGATGCGGGGCGTTGCTGGCGGCCCGAACCGGCCCCGATCCCCCGCAGCGACTGGCCCAGTTGTTGCAAGCTCTTCCAGAGGGGTCACTTATGGTGGACCTGGACCCTGGGCTTCTGGTCATGCATGGGCACTCGGTGGCCGAGGCCGTGGAACAGCTCGGCCCCTGGATCGCCCATGTGCACGCCCGCGACGGGGCACGCGACCTGGCCCTGGGGCAGGGGGTG
>JALSGI010000540.1 GCA_026982835.1 Planctomycetota bacterium
AGCACTTCGGCGGCCACACCGGCCCCTGGCCCCAGGGGTTGCAACAGTTGCTAGAGTACGAGCCGGAGCTGGTGTGGCTCTCCGGCGGGTACAAGACCGACTGGATCACCCCCCAGGAGGCCCAGCTGCTGGCCCAGGCCCGGCACCTGGTGGTGCAGGACCTGTTTCCAACTCCGGCCAGCCAGGTGGCCCGGCTGGTGCTGCCCGGGGCCGCTTTTGCCGAAAAGAGCGGAAGCTACGTCAACTACAACGGTCGCTTGCAGTGGGCCGATTGGGCCATCCGCCCGCCGGTGGGCACCCGGCCCGAAGGAGCCGTGCTGTGGAGCCTGTTGGGCCGCTCAGGGCTCTATCAGCCGCAAGTGGTGCTGGAGGAGGTGGCCGCCGAGGTGGTGGCTTTCCAGGCCGTCACATTGCCGGTGCCCGAGCAGGGCGTGGATTTGCACTTGGCGTTGCTGGCCGAGGAAGTAACCCCCAGCGGCGAACCGCCGGCCTGATGCGGCGTGATGCGCCATGCGCCATGCGTCCTGCGGCGGTGCTGCCGCACCGGGGCGAGAACAAGCACAAACACACCAAACAGCGAGCCGCCGACTTTAGTCGGCGGAGGAATTATGAAAAGACGCATTGGCTCGGCTCTCCTCCGGCTGAAGCCGGAGGCTGGCCAGTGCAAGAGTAAACGTTGATTGACGCAGACAACGGCGAGCCGGGAGCGTAAGCCCCCGGAGGGAGGGCCATAGAGGCTTGGAGGCACGAGGAGGTGCTACCGCACCGGTGCAGGAACAAAACGTGTTTGTTGGAAACAACGTGCATGGTGAAACCACGGCTCAGCAGGAGCTTCGCCCTCCCGGAGCTTCCGCTCCGGGGCAAGAAAAAGCGTGAATACCGCAAATGGGAGGGCGAGGCTCCCGCCGAGCCGAGGCAGCAGAGGAAGTCACCCACACCGAAAAACGTCAACATAACCAACGGTAATCTGGGAGCCCCGCACGTCATACGTGTTTAGCGTGCAAGCCCAAGACGGAGTGTTTCCAGAGCAAAAACGAGTCGATGCTCCTCCGGCGAGCCGCGTGCGTCAGCACGCGGTTGGCGAGCCCCGGGCTTTAGCCCGGGGAGAGCCGAACAAACACCTGTGTGTTGACCTTCTCCGCCAGCTGAAGCTGGCGGCTCACCAGCGGAAGCGTAACCCACACCAATAACAAAACATCCACCCCGCTACACACCCGACCAACAACCGCCATGACCGCACTGCTTGTCAAGTCGATTATTTTGCTGGGCGGGCTGCTCACCGCCGTGGCCTACCTGGTGCTGCTGGAGCGGAAGATGGCCGCCTGGATCCAGGACCGCCGCGGGCCCAACCGGGTGGGCATCCCCTTTACCAAGATCCGCCTTTTCGGCCTGGGCCAGCCGCTGGCCGACGGGCTGAAGTTCCTCTTCAAAGAAGAATACACCCCCGGCCACGTGGACCGCGTGCTCTACACCCTGGCTCCCCTGGTGGTCTTCACCGCCGCGCTGGCCGTGTTTGCCGTCATTCCTTTTGGGCACGTGGTGCCCGTGGGCGGGAGGCCCGAGCCACTGGTGGTGGCTCCCGGGGTGGATGTGGGCATCCTGTACGTATTTGCCGTCTCCAGTATCGCCGTCTATGGGGTGATCCTGGGCGGCTGGGCCAGCGACAACAAGTACAGCTTCCTGGGGGCACTACGCAGCAGCGCCCAGTTGATCGCCTACGAAATCCCCCTGGGGCTTGGCATCCTGGGCGTGGTGCTGCTTACCGGCACGCTGGGCTTGCAGGAGATGATCGAGCTTCAGGCGGCAAGCGGCGTGTGGCTGCTGCTGGTGCAGCCGGTGGGATTTTTGGTCTTCGCCGTGGCTGCCTGCGCCGAGGCGGCCCGACTCCCCTTCGACCTGCTGGAGTGCGAGCAGGAGCTGGTCGGCGGCTACCACACCGAGTACGCCGGTATGAAGATGGCCATGTTCGCCATGGGCGAGTTCGTGCACATGCTCACCGCCAGCGTGCTGATCGTGGTGCTGTACCTGGGCGGCTGGCACTTCTGGGGGCTTACTCCTCCCGGGGCGGAGGTGACCTGGGGCCAGGCCGTGCTGCGGATCGTGGTGTTTTGGGCCAAGGTGATGCTGGTGGTGTTGGGCTTCATGGTCATCCGCTGGAGCTGGCCCCGGTTCCGCTTCGATCAACTGATGAACCTG
>JALSGI010000541.1 GCA_026982835.1 Planctomycetota bacterium
TCCCCGGCCTGGATCACCCAGCGCGGATGATCCATGAGTTGGGCCATCGTGTCCAGATCGAGCGTTCCGGGCAGGAGCCATCGATGGGCTCGTCCGTAGGGGAAGCTGACTGGGGAGTACACGGTGCCCTGGTAGCTCTGCTCCATCAGGGGGCGGCCGAACTGCCGGATCAGTTGCAACACGCGTACGTCTTCCGGCGGGCAACCGGATTCCCACATCGGCTCTCCGGAGGCGTCGCTTCGTACTCGCTGCTGCCTGCCCCATTTGCCCGTGCCTTGTCGCCGTTGCCGCCAGATGCGCACGCTCCAGGTCTTCTCGTCCCGGTTCGAGAAGGTCAGGTCCACGGCAAACCAATACCGCACCCCGTGCAGTCCGGCGCTGGATGCCCGCGCCGCAGGCCACCAGTTCTTGCGACTCCAGGGGGCCGAAGAACCGTTCGTTTCCTCCTCCAGCAGCAGGGGAGCGGCCTCCTCGGCCAGAAGGAGCAGGGATTCCAGCAGCTGCGCTTTCAACTCTTCGGGATCTTCCGCAAGAGAGATATCCGGCGGGTGGCCGCTCCAGCGGAGGGCTTTCTGGTCCGGGGCTTCCAACAGCTCCGGCGGAAGCCAACCTTGATTGTGCGCCCCCAGCAACGCGGCATAGGCGTGCTTGCAAGCCCCGGTTTCTTCGAACCGCGGGCAGTTGCAGTGGCCCCACACCTTGAAGCGCCCCTTGCCCGGCTCGAACTGAAACACCACCTGGTACGGTTCGCTGGCCGAACCGGCCACCAGGGCCTCGATCCGCCGCCCGCCTTCGCTCCGTTGGATTCGAAGGAGGTTTCCGTGGCGGTAGTAGTTGATTCCCCGGGAGATGTCCTTGGAATCAAATAATGAGTCCAATGCCCCAAGCAAACTGGCTGGCGACATCCGTGCAATCCTGTTCCGTAAGCGGGAAACGCATGCGGGAAAACAAGCTGGTGGCTATCAATGTGTTCGATGTTCCCGGAATTGACAAGCCGAAAAAGCCCAAGCTCTGAGTGCTTCTGGGCCGCTTGGCAATCGAAGGCTCGCCGGGCAAAGGCACGGGCCGGTTTCCGCCCAAGTGGCAGCGGCAGGGGGCTCCCCGTGAAAAGTTCCCTACGCTTGCCGCAACCGGCTCTGGGCGGCTTGCCCATCAGGGCTTCCGTATGCCTGCTCCCCCCGGGAGCCGAGCAGCTCCTTGCGCAGCACGGGAATTTCCCGCGGGGCGTGGATACCCAGCCGCACCTGGCCTCCGCGGCTCTGCAAGACCACCACCCGCACCTTCCCGTCGATCACCAGCTCCTCGCCCACGCGGCGACTGAGAACCAACATGCTTTGGGCCTCCTGCCACGAGTGTGATCGTATGTTCATTATGTGGTCTAATGTACACATCCGGCGTCGCTTTTCCAAGAGTGTTTTCCCAAAAAGTCTGAGAATCGCAGGATGCCAAGAGCCCCCCGCGTCAGCGGGGGGAGCAAACCAAATAGCGAGCAGCCGGTGGCGTGCGACTTGCGCCGTGCGCCTTGCGCCGGTGCTTCCGCACCGGAGGTCTTGGGTCTTGAGGAGCCCCGCACGTCAGTGCGGGGAGGGCTTGGAGGCGTGGAGGCTTGGGGGCTTGGGGGGATCCGGAGCCCCGCACGTTAGTGCGGGGAGGAGCAGCATCGGCTTGCGGCGTGCGGCGTGCGCCTTGCGCGGGTGCTTCCGCACCAGTGCGAGAAAAAGCGTCGATTCTTGCAACCGGCGAGCCGGGAGCGTAAGCTCCCGGTTACTTCAAACAAAGCAACGACGGCACGGCTCAAAACAACCGCGTGCTCACGCACGCGGCTCGCCTTGGGCTTTGCGTGCTTGCCGATGCGGCTGGCCGGTGTGGAGTGCGGTGGCCAGCCGCCGCTGTGGTTTCGCTCCGGCTAGCCGGAGCAAATAAAAGCGGAAGCAAGCTTCCGCACTCCAGAGAGCCGCACAGCAATTCTCACACCGGCGCGGAAGCTCCAGCGCAAGCCGCAAGTCGCAAGTCGCAAGCCGTTTTACTGTTTCTCCCCCCGCTTACGCGGGGGGCTCTTGGTTGTGCACGTTGACGTTTTTTCTCGCCCGGTGCGGAAGCACCTCCTCAAGACCCAGAACCCAAGACCCGCACGTCGCTTCCTCACCGTCCCATAAGCGCTTCGGCCACCTTGTCGGGCCGGTGGTAACGCCTC
>JALSGI010000542.1 GCA_026982835.1 Planctomycetota bacterium
CTACACCTACCAGACGCTGGAACACTTCCACCAGGCCCATCCCCAGGACGAGCTTTACCTGCTGCTGGGTGGGGACAGCGTGGCGGAGCTTCCCGGCTGGAGACATCCGGAGCGCATCTGCCGTCTAGCGCGCCTGGTGGGGGTGGAGCGTCCGGGGAGTCCGCCGCCGGATTGGGAGGCGCTGCGGCGTTTTTTCTCCGAGTCGCGCTGGCAGCAAGCCCCGCCGGTGACCGTCCCCATGCCGCAGGTGGAGCTGAGCAGCCGCCAGATTCGCCGTCGCTGCCGGCAGGGGTTGTCGATCCGCTACCAGGTGCCTCGGGCGGTGGAGGTTTATATCCAGCAGCACGGGCTTTACCGGGAGAGCTAGCGTTGCTGTCTGCTAGCAGGGGGAGGTGCCAAGGCGGGAAAAAAGCGACAGAATCGGGGCGTTTTTCCCGGGGATTGCTCTGGACCGCCGCAGGGGGTTTTGGCAGACTCCGCCCCGCTTCAGGGCTCTGACCTTCAAATTGGTTGTGGACCATGAACGTGCAAACGACCAACACGAACCGCCGGGGGTGGGCCTGGGCCGCGGTGTTGCTGCTGGTTCCGGCCGCCGGCTGCGCCAGTTGGCAGCAACAGCCCCACTGGAGCGAGGCGGTCTCCAACGCCCAGCACCTGCTCGATCCGGACGGAGGGCCGGTGACCACCCAGGGGCGGCAGATCGAAGAACATCTGCGACGCTGAACCCTCAGCCCTTTGGTTCGCTTCCCGCGGAAAAGCCCCCCGGGAAGCGCTCTTCGCTGCGCACAAAGGACGGCTGCCCTTTTAGAGAGATGCTCGCGTCTGGCGGTAATCCACACGGGCCATGCCGGCCGCGCCGATGAAACCGGCATCCCCGCCCAGGGAGGCAAACTCCAGGTTGAGGTTTTGAGCCAGCACGGGAAACGCCCGGCGTTGCACCTCCTGCCGCACCCATTGGAGGAACTGCCGTCCTAGCGGGCTTTCGGCCCCGCCGAAGTTCATCGCTCCGCCCAGCACCACGCCTTCCGGGTCGATGGTGTGCAGCAGCGAAGTGATGCCGATGCCCAGGTAGCGGGCCGTCTCCTGGATCATGTGCAACGCGAAGCGGTCCCCGGCTTCGGCCTCCTGGGCCAGCAGCAGCGGAGTGAGTTTTTCTCCCTGGGCCACGCGGGTGCGGAGCGAGGTCTCCACGCCCTGGGCCAGAGCTTCCTCCAGCCGCTGCACCACGGCCGTGGCGCTGGCGTAGCCTTCCAGGTGCCCTTTCTGGCCGCAGGGGCAGGTGCGGGCCGTGGGGTTGTGGTCGATGATGATGTGTCCGCACTCGGCCCCGTGGCTGTGGGCTCCTTGGATGTTCAGCTGGCCGATGACGATCCCCCCACCGATCCCTGTGCCCAGGGTCAGCAGCAACATGCTCTGCCAGCGGTGGCCGCTGCCGACCCAGTACTCGCCGTAGGCGGCCGCGGCCGCGTCGTTGGCAAAGGTGACCGGATAGCCGCAGTGGTGGCTGACGCGGTCGCGGATGGGGAAGTTTTCCCAGCCGGGCAAGTTATGGGGGCGGATGAGCATTCCGGCCGGGATGTCCATCGTGCCGGGGGTGCCCAGCCCTACCCGGCCCACCTCGGCCGAAGAAATGCCCAACTCCTGCAGCAGCTGCCGCACCGCCTCGCCCATCCGCCGGGCGCCGGCCTCGGGGCCTTGTTCGATCCGGGAGGGCATCTTGCGCTGGGCCACCACGTGGCCGGAATCGTCCACCACGCCCAGCTTGATGTTGGTCCCCCCCAGGTCGATGCCTACGAAAAACGGCCGAGCCGCCTCCTTTACCGTCACTTGGGATGCAGCCATCGCGGCAAACCTTCACCAAGAAAAGCTCGCTCCTGAGATTCCTGCCCTAGATTACCCCCGGGGAGTCGGTGGCAAAAGTCTCTCTGGTGGGGAAATTTCCCGGATCGTCCCGGTTCCAGTAAGCCATATTTGAATAGCCCCCGCCGCTGGGTTTGCGCCCGAAATTCCGGCGGCCTTGGAAACCCGGCTCGTTCCACGCATGCTGCACCGCTCCATGTCCGCCATCGCTTCGCCTCCGCCGGTTGAGCACAGCCAGGTGAAGCTGCTGGATTCCCCGGAGCAGCTGGCCCCTTTGCGGGAGAGCTGGAATCGGCTCTGGCGGCAAACACCGCAAACTACCTTTTTCGGTTC
>JALSGI010000543.1 GCA_026982835.1 Planctomycetota bacterium
GGGCGTAAGCCCGCGGTTGAACAGCGAGCCGCCGGCTTCAGCCAGCGGAGGAGAATAACCAAAAGCGCTAATTCGGCTCTCCCCCGGCTAAAGCCGGGGGCTCGCCAAAGCAAGAAAAAACGCCGACTCACACACCAACCAGCGAGCCGGGAGCGAAAGCTCCCGGTTGCTGAACCATCCACCACCAAGGAGCACCCCATGAGCACCGCCCAAAGCATGCAAGAACGAGCCGAACAGTTCCGCTCCCGCTACCAGGCCCTGGTGGAGCAGATCAGCCGCGTCATCGTGGGCCATCGCCAGGTGATCGATGGGGTGCTCACCTGCCTTTTCGTCGGCGGGCACTGTCTGCTGGAAGGGGTGCCGGGGCTGGGCAAGACGCTACTGGTGCGCACCCTGGCCCGCGTCCTCAACCTGGACTTCTCCCGCATCCAGTTCACACCCGACCTGATGCCAGCCGACATCCTGGGCACCAACATCATCGCCGAAACGCCCGAGGGACGGCGGGAGTTCCGTTTCCACCCTGGGCCGATCTTCACCCAGATCTGCCTGGCCGACGAGATCAACCGGGCCACGCCCAAGACCCAGTCGGCCATGCTGGAGACGATGCAGGAGGGGAGTGTGACCGTGGCCGGCAAGCGCTACGAGCTGAAGCGGCCTTTCTTTGTGCTGGCCACGCAAAACCCCATCGAGCAGGAAGGCACCTATCCGCTGCCCGAGGCCCAGCTGGACCGCTTCTTTTTCAAGCTCATCGTCGGCTACTCCTCGCGTCAGGAGTTGGCTGCGATCCTGCAGCGCACCACGCAGAATGTCCAGATCGAGCCGGCCAAGGTAATGGACGGGGAAGAGATTCTCCGCTGGCAGCAATTTGTGCGCGAGGTGGTGCTGGCCCCGCACGTGGAGGATTACATCGTCCGCCTGGTGCTGGCCACGCATCCGGGGGGGAGCTACGCCCCGGCGGTGACCAACCAGTACCTGCGTTGGGGGGCCAGCCCTCGTGGGGCCCAGGCCCTGGCCCTGGCCGGCAAGGTGCAAGCCCTGCTGCAAGGGCGCTACAATGTGAGCTTTGAGGATGTGCGTCGCGTATGGCTGCCGGCCATGCGGCACCGGGTGCTGCTCAACTTCGAGGCCCAGGCCGAAGGCATCGACACCGACCAGGTGCTCTCCCAGATCCTGGACCAAGTGCCCGAAAAAAGTGAAGACCAGGCCGCCTGAGGCGCAGAACCCTTCCGAATGCCGAGAGGCCAACCCGGCAAAAGCCGCTTGGATTGCTGCTCCCTGCTCCGGTCTGGTGTATCATGGCAGCCGGTTGGCTTGGGCGCAAAACCACCCGCTTGTGCAGGAGGGAACCGGCTATGTGGCAAGCTCGTCTGACAACGGCTCGGTGGCTCTTGCTCGGCATCGTGGCGGCCCTGGCTCCTCTGGCCCGGGACGCCGCGGCTCAAGAAAAAAACAAACCGCGCTGGAACCTGGTGGCCATCGTCACCGACGACCAGGGCCGCTGGGCCATGGGCGCTTACGGCAACTCGGATATCCACACGCCCCACATGGACCGCATCGCCCGCGAAGGTGCCCTGTTTACCAACGCTATTGCTGCCTGTCCGGTCTGTTCCCCCTCGCGGGCCACGTATATGACGGGCCTGTACCCCACCGAGCTGGGCATCACCGACTGGATCCACCCTCAAGAGGCGGCCCAGGGACTGGGACTGCGGGCGCTGACCTGGCCGGCGGTGCTTCAGCGGCACGGCTATCGCACGGCGATGATTGGCAAGTGGCACCTGGGAGCCCAACCCCCCTATCACCCCACGCGGTTGGGGTTCGATTACTTTCTGGGTTTCCTTCACGGGGGCAATCGGCCCATGAACGCCGTGCTGGAAATCGACGGCCGCCGGCAGCAGACCCAGGGCCCGCTGCCGGACGTGCTGACCGACGCGGCCATCGGGTTCATTCGCCGCCACCGCGACGAGCCGTTTGCCGTGTGCCTGCACTTCCGCGCGCCGCACTTGCCCTACGGGCCGGTGCCGGAAGAGGACAAGGCCCACTACCGCAACACCGATCCCCAGGTGCCCCGCGTGCCCGGCTATCCCCCCCAGCGGCTCAAGCAGCGCACGCTGGCCTACTACGCTTCGATCTCCTCGGTGGATCGCAATGTGGGACGGCTGCTCAAAGCGCTGGAGGAGCTGGAGCTG
>JALSGI010000544.1 GCA_026982835.1 Planctomycetota bacterium
ACTGGCTATCTTCCCCCTCCAGCCCCAGCTCGCGCAGGCGGCGGTAGAGCCGCGGGCGGCTCAGTCCCAGCAGCCGGGCGGCTTGGGCCTTGTTTCCGCCACAGCGAGCAAGTGCTTCCTGGATCAAGTTGCGTTCCACGCATTGCAACACTTCTTCCAGGGCCACGGGAGCCGGAGGGTGTTCTGCCGGTTCTTCCCAGGTGCGCAGGTACCGGGGCAGATCGTCCCGGGTAATCAGCGTCCCTTGCGCTGCCTGGGCCGCCTGCTGCACCACCTGGTGCAACTCGTCCCATTGGCCCGGCCAGGAGTAATCGGCCAGCACCTCTAGCGCCTCGGCGTGGAACCCTTGCAGGCTTTGCCGGGGGCGAAGCTCCAGCAGCAGGGCCAGGGCCATCTCGGGCAGGTCCTCGCGGCGTTTTTCCAAGGGGGGCAACTGGATGGGCAACACGGCCAGGCGTTGTTGCAGCAGGGAAGGCTTGCGGGGTTCTGCGGCAGTAGCCACCGTGGCCGCCCAACGCAGCCACTGGCTTGTGGCCTCCACTTGCGGAAGCAACTGTTCCTGCACGGCCGGGGCCATGCGGTCCAGTTGGTGCAGGATGACCATGGCCCGGCTCTCTGCGGTTCCCGAACAATCCGGCGAGGTGGCCTGTAAAAAAGCCGACATGCTGCTTTGAATCAGCTCCGCGCTGAGCAGCGCCCCGTCCAGCACCAGCAACCGGTCCCCGGTGCCGGACCACCGGGCAAAAAGCCACCGCAGCAGCGCCAGCCGCCCGCTGCCTCGAGGGCCACACACCAGCAGCGGCGCCTGGCACTGCAAGGCCAGGCGTAATTGGCCGCGGAGGCGTTGGGCCGCCGCCGACCGCCCTGCGGCTATCGCCGGAACATCCGGTAGCTGACTGCCCAAAAGACGTTGCAGTTGCTCGCGCTGCCGGAGGTGCTGCGGCGCCAGCCAGCTCCAAGGAGCCGTCAGGCGTTGCGGCACATAGAGCACCGCCGCCACGGCTCCTCCCTGGGGAGAGGCGGGCAGGTGCAACACCACGCCCCCCTGGCCCGAACCATCCCCCTGCACCACCAGAAGCTGCAGCCGTCCGGAAAAGCACTCCGGCTGGGGAGAGGCCCAGTACGGCAGCTCCTCCAGCAGCGGCAATGACTGGTCGGTCTCCGAGGCAGAAAGCCCTAAGTGACGGCGCATGGGGGGATTAGCAAACACAGGCCCCTGTTCCTGGTGGACCAGCAACAGGCCCACCTCCGCCTGCTCCCACCAGCGACGCCCCCAGCGATCCTTGGCCATCAGTAATCAAATACCTACGGTAAGATAGGGACTTTTGAAGTTCATCATAGTTTACCCAAGCTCCCTCGGCGATGGATCGCCGGGAAAGAATCTCCGGCATCCAGGCAAAAGAGCAGAAATTGCCGGCTAAATCCGCAAGCGGTGACAAACCCTTGTCACCCCCTTGTGTTATGAAGGGAGTAAAAGCGGAAACCGCTCCCTTTTTGGGCAGGTAGTAAGAAACAGTGGCCGGTCCGCGGCACACCGCAGGCCCTGGCGGCAGCCGAGGGCTGGGAACCCAAGGGGAGGCAGACGCTTGGGCCCCTTGGGTCCGGGCGCTGCTCGGGCCTCGCTTGCCGACCCAGGTGCCGGCAAGAGGCGGGGCCCTTTGTTTTTGCGCCTGCTTAAGAGGGGGCCCTTGTGTTTTTCCTCGACGAAGCACCCGCGGAAGTCCCCCGTTCAATCGGTGTCCGTTACCGCAAGCAGCCACCAGTAGCCGCCCAGTCCCAACAGAACGGTTTCGTCCAGAATGCCTTCTCCCAGGAACCAGTCGCACCACGCCCCCTGGCAGGAGTAGGCTTCGGCCGCCCGAGAGTAGGGCCCCATGGCACGATCGAAGAACTCCCGGGCAAGTCGCAGCGCCGTGTCGTAGTCGTCCACGAAAGGCCCGTGAGCCCCCGGACACATGAGCAGATTGGCTAGCGTACCGATCGTCTCCAGCCCCTGGGCATGGTGGAACCACGCTGGAGGATCGACCGAGAGGTAAGAGATGCCCAGCGCCTCGTAAACCGGCTCAGTGGCCAGGATGTACTTGAGCCGCTGCCAGTACCCTCCTTCTCCGGTGGGGATGTTGGGGGCACTAGCTTGAAACCACACCGAAACGATGTTTTCCGGCTGGCAAACCCTCCGCAGCG
>JALSGI010000545.1 GCA_026982835.1 Planctomycetota bacterium
TTTTCCGGTGGTCTCCGCTGCGCTCCGACCACCGGCTACTGGGCTGGCAAGCCTTCGGCTTGCTTTATGGTTTGGACACATCACACCTTGTGCTAGCAGACACGTACCCCGCTAACGCGGGGGGCTCTGGGCACTCCGCCGGCTGACGCCGGCGGCTCGCCCTGGAACACTCCGCTCCGGAACACTAGGCTGAATGGGATCCCTTTAAGCCTCCGCTGAGGAAGCGTGCTGGTGGAAGCCCTGTTGCTGATCGATATCCAGAACGATTTCCTTCCCGGGGGGGCCCTGCCCGTGCCCCAGGCAGACCAGGTGGTGCCGGTGGCCTTGCGGCTGCTGGATCGCTTCCCCCTGTGCGTAGCCAGCAAGGACTGGCATCCGCGGGAACACGTCAGTTTTGCGGCGAATCATCCGGGGCGCCGGGTGGGCGAGGTGATCCAGACTCCGCACGGGCCGCAGGTCCTCTGGCCGGTTCACTGCGTCGAGGGGAGCTGGGGAGCGGAGTTCGCCCCGGGACTGGCCGAAGCGGCCGGGCGGATCGACCACGTGGTGTTCAAGGGCACCGACGCGCAGATCGACTCTTACAGTGCGTTTTTCGACAACGGGCATCTACGCAGCACCGGTCTGGAAGACTATCTTCGCCGCCAGGGGGCGGACACTCTGTACGTGCTGGGCCTGGCTACCGACTACTGCGTGCGGTGGACCGTGGAGGACGCGTTGAAGCTGGGCTTTGCGGTGTGGGTGGTCCAGGACGGCTGCCGGGCCGTGGAAGCCGACAAGCAGCAACAGGTGCTGCAGCAATTGCAGCAACAAGGAGCCCGGCTGACCACCAGCCAGGAGCTGCTGCCGGGATAAGCGTAGCGGCGGGAGCATCTCCAGCGGCCACCGGCGAGCCGCCGGCCTCTGCCGGCGGCTGCAAGAACCAGCCCCAACGGCAAAACAACCGCGTGCTGACGCACGCGGCTGGCCGTGGGCTTTGCATGCTCGACGATGCGGTCCGCCGGACGGCAACAAGAAACGCCGCTTCGTGCACCAGGCTTTCCGCCAGCCTGACAACTCCGCGGCGGCGCAGTATGTTTGAACAACCCCGGCAAAAGCCCTCTTTCCAGCCACAAGAGAACCATCACCATGAGCCAAGCCGCTTTGCGAGGACTGTTCGTGCCCAACCTGGTCCCCCTGGACGAGCAGGGCCAGATCAACGAGCCGGAGCTGCGCCGTTACGTGGATTGGCTGATCGACCGGGGGGTGCACGGGCTGTATCCGAACGGCTCCACCGGGGAGTTTGTCCGCTTCACGCCCGAGGAACGGCGGCGGATCGTCCAGATTGTGGCCGATCAGGCCGGGGGCCGCGTGCCCATCCTGGCCGGGGCGGCCGAGGCCAACGTGCGGGAGACGCTGCGAGCCTGCGAATACTACGCCGGGCTGGGCGTGCGGGCCGTGGCCATCGTCTCCCCCTTCTACTACCGCCTGAGCCCCGAGGCCGTGTACGCCTATTTCAAGGAGATCGCCGACCACTCGCCGGTGGACGTTACTCTGTATAACATCCCCATGTTCGCCTCGCCCATCGACGTGCCCACCGTGCGCCGCCTGGCCGAAGAGTGCCCTCGGGTGGTGGGGATCAAGGACTCCTCGGGCGATCTGCCCCACATGATGCGAATGATCCAGGCGGTGCGTCCGCTGCGGCCGGAGTTTTCGTTCTTGACCGGCTGGGAAGCCGCGCTGGTGCCCATGCTGCTTGTCGGTTGCGACGGGGGGACCAACGCCACCACCGGCATCGTGCCGGAAGTGATGCGGAAGATGTACGATCTGGCCGCCTCGGGCCAGTACGCCCAGGCGATGCAACTGCAGTACAAGGTGCTCAAGCTGTTCGACGCCATGCTTTACACGGCCGATTTTCCCGAGGGGTTCCGAGCGGCGTTGGCGTTGCGGGGATTTCGCACCGGCTCGGGCCGACAGCCACTTTCGCCCAAGCAGAAGATGGAGCTGGGCACGCTGCGCCAGACGCTCAAGCGGCTGCTGGTCGAGGAGGGCTTTACCGGCGAGGCGGTGGAAGAGGTGCCGGATGCCCCGACTGCGGCCCCCGAGGACGTGGACCGCATCGTGCAGGAGGTGATGGCCCAACTGAAGCGGCGAGGTTTGTTGCCGTAAGAGACGAGCCGCGCCGCGATGTCTCAGAACGGCCACCA
>JALSGI010000546.1 GCA_026982835.1 Planctomycetota bacterium
GTGTTTTTGCTGCAGGGAGCGTTTTCGGCCGCGGGGGTTTTGGCCCAGTCCGCGCCCCCGGGGAACACGCTCCCGGATCTGACTTCCGCTCCCCCCCTGGGCGAAGCGACCCTGGAGTACGAGTTCGGCGTGAAGGTAGAGGCCGGCCCGATCCCCTGCCGGGGACTGGTGCTGGCCTTGCCGGTGCCGATGGACTGGCCCGAAGAGCAAACCGTCAAGATCGTGCAAAAACAAGTGCAGGGTCCGGTGCGGCGGGAACGGTTCCGCACGCTGGAGGGCGGGGTGCGTCAGTGGGTGCTGCAACTGGGCTCCCTCCGCCCCGGCCAGCAAGTGCAGGCCCGGCTGGTGGTCCAAGTGCACCGCCGCCAGCGCCCCCTGCCGGAAGCCCTCACGAGGTGGAAACGCCCCGGTCGCCCCGACCGCCGGCTGCGCCGCTACCTGGGCAAAAGCCCGATGATCGAAACCACCCATCCGCGGATCAAGCGGCTGAGCCGGGAACTGGCCGCCGGGGCCGAGTCGGATTGGGCCCTGGTGCAGCGCTATTACGACTGGGTGCGGGAACACATCGCTTACCGCCAGGGACCGCTCAAGGGAGCCCTGAAGGCCCTGGAAGACGGCAGCGGCGACTGCGAAGAGATGACTTCGCTGTTTGTGGCGTTGTGTCGGGCCGCCGGAGTGCCGGCCCGCAGCGTCTGGGTGCCCGGCCACAGCTATGCCGAGTTCTACCTGGAGGACCCCCAGGGGCAAGGGCGCTGGTTCCCCTGCCAGTTGGCTGGCACGCGGGCCTTCGGCACCCTGTGGGAACCGCGACCGGTGCTGCAGAAAGGGGATCGGTTCCGCGTGCCGGAGCTACGCAAAACCGTTCGCTATGTGTCCGAGTACGCCTACGCCGCCCGGGGCCGGCCGCAGGTGCAATTTTTCCGCCGCTGGCTTTCCCCCGAGGCCGGCCAGCCCCTACAATCGATTCCATAGGGCCGCATTACAAGTACCCAAGGGGCATCCGGCAACCACTTTGCCCAGAACAGGAGCCAGGCTCATGTTCGGCGAGGAAAACAACGGACGTTCCTTGCGGGCAGGCCACCCGTCGGCCGAGACGCTGCTGGGCCGCCAAGTGGTGGTGGACATGCGCAGCCGGTGGGTCTATATCGGCACGCTGGTGGACTGGGGGAGCGAGCACTTGCTGCTGCACGACGTGGACGCCCACGACCTGCGCGACAGCCCCACCACGCGGGAAAAATACGTGCTGGATACCCGGTTGCACGGGGTGCGGGTGAATCGCCGCCGGGTGTGGATTCGGGCCGAGGAGGTGGTTTCCATCTCGGCGCTGGAAGACGTGCTGGTGGACTGAGACGGCAACAACAGGCACCATGAGTCGGCAACGGTGGATCGTGCACTACTCGGGCCGGGTGCAGGGGGTGGGGTTTCGCTACACGGCCCGCAGGCTGGCCGAGCAGTTCGACCTGAGCGGTTACGTGCAGAACCTGCCCGACGGCCGGGTGCGGCTGGAGGTGGAGGGGGAGCCGGGGGAGATCGAGCGTTATCTGCATCAACTGGGCCAGCAGATGGCCGGATACATTCAAGAGCAAAAAGTGGATGTTCAACCCCCGCAGGGGGATTATGATGGATTTCAGATCCGCTTCTAGCCCCGGGCGGCCGGGATCACGTCCGCGGAAGCCGATTGGATTCCCCTTCGTTTCGTTCCCACGCGCCTCGTAATCGGAAACGCTTGAGCCGACGATGACCTTCCCCGCCTTCCATTCTCCGCTTCTGGGAGCCATGTGGCTGTGGTACCAGCCCCCTTGGGCGGTGACCGCCGGCGTGGTGCTGGCTTGGCTGGTGTTCCTGACGGGCATTGGCACTTTGTGGCTGTGGCGTCCCGGGCAGGAATTCGTGCGGCAGTTGGTGCGTCACGGGTTGCTGGGTCCGGTGCTGTGGGCCACGGCGCTGCCGCTGGTGCTGTTCGTGCTGGGATTGCGTTGGGCCCCTTATCGGCAACTGCTTCACCAGTTCGGCACCCTGGAGGGAGAAGCGGCCATCTTGCTGGTTTCGGCCGCCGTGATGCTGGTGCTGATGCTCATTCCTGTGCTGCTGCATCTGTTGTTTCCCCGCATGGCGGCCATTGCCTATGCCACGGCCAAGGAAGGGCTGGCCCAGCCGTTGTTCTGGGTGCTGCTGGGG
>JALSGI010000547.1 GCA_026982835.1 Planctomycetota bacterium
AGCCCCGCACGTTAGTGTCTGGGTCTTGGGTCGTGGGTCTTGAGTCTTGAGGAGCCCCGCACGTGAGTGCGGGGAGAAACCGTATCGGCTTGCGGCTTGCGCCATGCGACTTGCGCCGGAGCTTCCGCTCCGAAGCCGGAACAAACGCTAATTCTTGCAAACGGCGAGCCGCCAGCGTTAGCTGGCGGAGGAGATCGACACGCGTTTTTTCTTGGCTCTCCCCCCGGCTGAAGCCGGGGGCTCGCCAAATACGCAGCGCCACCAAACCAGCAAGCCGGGAGCACGAGCTCCCGGAGACGATAAGAAACGGCGCACGATTGCCGTGCTCTCCGTGGGCTGACGCCCACGGCTGGCGCTGCAAGAAACAATTCACCACGGCAGAAACAACCGCGTGCTGACGCACGCGGCTGGCCTTGGGCTTTGCATGCTCGGCGATACGGCTGGCCGGAAGAAAAGAAAAAGCGTCGGCTCTTGTTTTCCACTGTTTTCCACCGACCAGCCCGCGACGGCAGCCGTTTGCCGGCAGACCGGATCAGGGGACTCCTGCAGGCTGGGGGACAGCTTGCCTCCACTGGCGATACTCAGGAGACTGCTGGAACTTGCGGAACTGCACGGGAGCCACTTTGCGAAGCAGGTTTTCCACGTTGGACGGAACCGCCTGGTGCTGCTGCACCAGTTGGTGCAGCACGTTCGCCAGCTCGGCAAAACGTTCCCGTTTCAGCAGGATGGCTGCGGCTTCCAGGTGGGCCACCGGCAGGTCGAGTTTCTTGGCGATGGCCGACCGGTACTTCTGTAAGGCCATGTCCGGCTGGTTTTTGGCCAAGTAGAGGTTTCCTTCCAGGAAGTCCAGGTAGGGGTCGTCGCCTACCACCTGGCGGATCTTGCGTACATGTTCCAGGGCTTTGTCGAATTGCTTTTGAAGCAAATAAAAATCGATAGACATGAAACTGAGCGAAGGGTCGTTGGGAAAATAGCGGACAAAGTCCTGGTACGCTTCCAGAAAGAAAGCGGAGTTGGTGGAGCGAGCGGCCAACTGCAGGCGTGCCATTTGAATCATGTAGAGCCGCCGGAGCTCTTCAGGCAGCCGCCGGTAGGCCGCGTTGAAAGCTACGTAATCCCCTCTTGAAATGGCAAGCACGGCTGCCTGGTAGTCCGACCAGTGTTTTTCCAGCAGGGATGGGCTGGCACCGAGCAGCCTGCTCAGCGCGCCTCTGGGCAGGTGTTGAGTCACTCCAGCCAGGCTCCTGCGGAGCAACTGGGAAACCGTGCCTCCCAGTGCGTAGTTGTACACGTCCACGGCCACTACGCGCCCCTGGCGGCGATCCAGCATGAACTCCAGGTAGCTCAAGGCCATCTTTTCGGTCACGTAGCGAAAGACGACCGTGACATACCCCTGACGCTGCTTCACCCACAAAAAGGTGGCTTTGCCTTTGCTGCCCAAGTTACGAACCATATCAGAGAGTCCTTTTTTTCGAACGCCATCCTCCATGCCTTGACGAAACGCCCGGGGCAGATCGATTCCTTGAATCGCTCGGGCCAGGAGCGCGTCCCAGTCGATCATACCATTGATGGTGGCCACGTCGCGGGCGGCGAAGGCTTGGGCCAGCTTCTGGGCGAACTGTCGAGCTTCCTGTTGGCTAACCGAAGCGTTTTGCTGGCCTGCAGCCGGGGCCGCCGGCTGGTCCTGGGGGCCGCTCGCACCGGCAGGCAAAGGGTTTGTTCCAGCGTGGGCCGGCGTCGGGGGGGCGGGAGTGCTGGTCTTTTGGGTTTGCTGGGCGTGTTGGGTTTGGCGCTTGCCCAGTTGGGGTTGTTTGCTGCGGGTGAGGAGCAGGGCCACCAGGGCCACCAACACCAGCGTGCCCAAGGCCACGCCCATTCCGGCCAGAAGCCAAAGCCCCCTACCCGAAGAAACGTTCCCAGAGGGCATTCCCGGGTAAGGTGCATAGGGAGCGGCACCGCGGGGCATGCCTCCGGTCCTTGCGGGGAGCGGGCCGGCCGGAACCTGCTGCACGGGAGCCGGAGTGACAGGGACAGAGGGCATCGGCTGGGGAACCCCGGGAGCGGAAACCGTCGGGCCGAGTTGATCCAGGGCCTCGTACAGTCCGGCGCTTGGGCCGAGGGAGCTCCCGGCCGCTTCCGGCTCCGCGGCACCGGCAGCACCGCTTGGTTGGTTCGGTG
>JALSGI010000548.1 GCA_026982835.1 Planctomycetota bacterium
CTCGCCGCGCAACAGCACGTGGATGTCCCGCGGATTGTCCCGATCCCGCACCCCCATGGCCATCAGGGGCAGCGGGGGCGGATTGTTTTCCAGTTGGCGCAGTTGGCGGTTGAGTTCCCGCAGACGTTTTTCCAGGGCTTGCACTCGCTTCGGGTTGGCCCGGCGGGCAGCCAGACGCTGGCGGGTGACCTTGATAATTTCCTGGTTGAGTTTTTGCCGCTTCTGGCGGTACTGCTGGTAGGCTTTGATCCGATCCTCAGCTCCTGGGGAGATGTAGGCGAAGCGGCCGGTGGGCTGGTTGCGCCGCACCCGCCCCACCCCGTCCAGCACCTCCGTGCTGCGGAAGATGCCGGCGATGGCATAGTAGTCCTGGGTGGGGATGGGATCGAACTTGTGATCGTGGCAGCGGGCACAATGGACCGTGGTGGCCATGAACACGGTGAAGGTGGCCTCGATCTGGTCATCGACGATGTCCATCTGCCGCTGCTCCTCGTTGCCCACGGCCGTCTTGGGCCCCAAGGCCAGAAAACCGGTGGCCACGATCAGCCGCTCCCGTTCCTTTTCGTCCTTGGCCGGGAGCAAGTCGCCGGCTAGCTGCTCCAGGATGAAGCGGTCAAACGGCTTGTCCTGCTCTAGCGACTCCACCACATAGTCCCGGTAACGCCAGGCAAAGGGGTAGGTCATGTTGATGTCCTTGCCTGTAGATTCGCCGTAGCGAACCACATCCAGCCAGTGCTGGGCCCAGCGCTGGGCAAACTCCGGCTGGGAAAGCAGGTGATCCACGTACCGGGCCAGGGCCTCGGGGGTGGGATCGGCGGCAAAGGCTTCCACGTCTTCGGGCCGGGGGGGCAAGCCCGTCAGATCGAAGCTCACCCGGCGGATCAACGTCACCGCATCGGCATCCTCCACCGGCTCCAGTCCGGCGGCTTCGAGCCGGGCCAGAATGAAATAGTCCACCGGGTCGGCAGGCCAGGCGGTGTTGCGCACCGGGGGCAGCGGGTGCTTGCGCGGAGGCTGGAAGGCCCAAAAGTCCCGCCCCTTGCTCACGTCCATCTTCTTCCGTACCAGCTTCCCGGTGCGGGGGGCGGGAGCCCCCATGCGAATCCAACGCTCAAAGTCCCGAATCACCGCCTCGGGCAGTTTCCCCTCCGGGGGCATCTCCAGGCTTTCGTACCGCAGGGCCTCCAGCAGCAGGCTCTCGTCGGGCTTTCCGGGCACGATGGCCGGACCAGACTGGCCGCCTTCCAGAAGTCCTTGCCTGGTATCAAGATACAGCTCGCCCTCCACTTCCTTGGCCTTGCTGGAGTGGCACTGGTAGCAGTGCTTGACCAGCACGGGCCGGATTCGCTGCTCGAAAAAGGCAATCTGCCGCGGCGTGGGGCGGCGCGCTTGCCGCTTTTTCCCCTTGGCCCGCGGAGCCCCCTGCGAGGAAGAGACCAGCAGCAAGAGAGCAATCAAAGCTAGCAAGCACTTTGCAGATAAGAACTTATGGCTCATGGCGGGGTCCTTCTCCCACAAACGGCCGGAGGTAGGGTGGGGCACTGCGGTATCGTAAATCCAGATGCGCCGCCGGGCCGCTTTATTGTCCCCCCGGGGCGAAAAACGCCACCGGCCCAATCCCCCCAGTGCCTACAGATTCACCAATATATCCAGCAGCTCGTTGATCGTGGCGATGAACCGGGCCGCGGCCTGGAACATCCGCTGAAAGGCCAGCATCTTCACCGCTTCCTCGTCCAGGCTCACCCCGCTGATGGCCAGATGTTGCCCCTGGAGGGTTTCCTCGAACACTCGGTACCCTTCGGCCACGGCCCGGGCCGCGCTGGAACCTTGCGTAACATTGGAGACCATCTGCTCGTAGGCATCAGCAATCGTCTTGCCTTGCAGGGAGTCCAGCGGGCGATCCAGAAATCCGCCCAGGGCCACCGCCGTCTGGGTATCGGCCCCCACCCCAGTGGCGCTGGCGGCGAACAGAGCGGGATCCTGGGCCACTGTGGGATTCACCTCGATGCTGCCGGCCCCGGTGCCACTGAAAAACACATTGATCCCCAGTGCGGCCAGCACGCCGGAGGTGTCGCCGGCGAAAGCGATCTGCTGGGTGGGGGATTGGGCCCAGATGCGCAAGGTTCGCCTCTGGGTCACTTCGGCCCCCACCCCTTCCACGGCATCCAGGGCGG
>JALSGI010000549.1 GCA_026982835.1 Planctomycetota bacterium
TTTCAAGATACAAGGGCGAGGTCACGGCCGAGCCGCGGTTTCACCATGCGAGTTGTTTCCCACAAACCCGTTTTGTTCCTGCCCGGTGCGGAAGCACTGAGTCAAGCGTCCACATGCTAGCTGGCCAACACGTTGGAAACACACCAGCCAGGACGAACCCAAAGCATGCCCAAGCTGAAAACCGGCTTCAATCCGTTCTACGCGGCGCTAATGATCGTGGGGGTGGCGTTTGCCATCTCGGCGATTGTGTACGGGATCATGGCCTTGCGGGAGTTGCGGGGGGTGGTGCCTGCGCCGGGCCAGGGGGGGTTGATGGCCTGGATGTCCCGGCACGGGGAGTGGCTCTTGGGTGTGGAGCTGGGGCTGTTGATCTTGCTTTCGCTGGCGGCGATGCTGACAGACGACTACTGGTTCAAGAAACAAAAGCAGCCGCGGGAAGCAGAATCCCTCGCCGAGGAGACGGCCGTGGGATCGGGCACAGAGGCCGAGGAACCCAAGCCAGCGACCTCTCCTCCGCCGGAGGCAGAGTGAGGCGCGGCACGCCATCTCCCGGTGCGGACGTGCGCACGCTCCTCCGGGAGCTTACGCTCCCGGCTCGCTGTCCCCCGGGCCTCCAAGCCTCCGGTGCGGAAGCCCCCCCAAGACCCACGCCCCAAGACCCTTACGGACGTGCGGGGCTCTATCCCTTGGCCGTGACTTCTTCGCGCACCTGGCGGGCTGCCTGCACCATGTTTTTAAGCGACGGGATCACCTCTTCGTAGCGCCGGGTCTTGAGGCCGCAGTCCGGGTTGACCCACACCTGCTCCACCGGCAAGCACTCCAGCGTGGCGCGAATTTTGTTGGCCATGAACTCCACGGTGGGGATGTTGGGGCTGTGGATGTCATAGACGCCTGGTCCGATCTGGGCCGGGTAGTGGTAATCGCGCAAGGAGCGCACGATGGCCCCGTCGCTGCGGGCGTCCTCGATGCTGATCACGTCGGCGTCGAGTTGGGCGATGGCGTCGATGATCGGCCCAAACTCGCTGTAACACATGTGGGTGTGGATCTGCGTAGTGTCCTTCACACCGGCGGTGGCCAGGCGAAAGGCCCGCACGGCCCAGCGCAGGTAGTCGTCCCACCAGGCCCGGCGAAGCGGCAGCCCTTCACGAAACGCCGGCTCATCCACCTGGATCACGCGCAACTGGGCCTGCTGCTCCAGGTCCTTCACCTCGTCGCGGATGGCCAGGGCCAGCTGGTAGGCCACTTCTTCCCGGGGGATGTCTTCCCGCACGAAGCTCCACTGGAGAATGGTCACCGGGCCGGTGAGCATCCCCTTGACCGGCTTGTCGGTGAGGCTCTGAGCGTACTTGGCTTCTTCGAGCGTCATGGGCTGGGTGCGCACGATGTCGCCGAAGATGATCGGCGGCCGCACGCAGCGGGAGCCATAGCTTTGCACCCAGGCAAGCTGCGTGGTCACGCAGCCCTGGAGCCGCTCGCCGAAGTACTGCACCATGTCGTTGCGTTCCGGCTCGCCGTGCACCAGCACGTCCAGCCCGATCTCCTCCTGCAACTGAATGACGCTTTTGATCTCCTCCAGGATGCGGCGGCGATAGCCTTCGGGGTCCTCCTTGGCCTTGGCCCGGGCCTTGCGCAGCTCAGGCGTTTGGGGGAAGGAGCCGATGGTGGTGGTGGGTAGCGGCGGCAGTTGCAGTTGGGCTCGCTGGAGCGGGTCCCGCTCGGAGTAGGGGGTGCGCTGAAAGTCGCTTTCCTCAAGCTCGCTTACCCGCTTGCGCACCTGGGGCTGTACCCGCTGGGGGTGGTCCATCCAGCGGCTGTGGGTCTGGCGGGCTCGGCTCCAGCCCGGCTCGGCCGCTTCCGGCCCGTGACGCAGCGCCTGGGCCAGCAGGTGCAGCTCCTCCAGCCGTTGCTTGGCAAAACTCAGGCCATCCTTGATTTCTTGGGGCAATTCGGTTTCCAGCTCCACATCCTCAGGTAGATGGAACAGGTTGCAGGAGCTGGAAAGCAGCAGGCGCTGGGGAGCCACATGGGGCTCGATCTGTTCCCGCACCAGGCGGAACACCGCTTCCAGGTCGCTGCGCCACACGTTGCGGCCGTCGATCACTCCGGCCACCAGCAGCTTGTCTTCGGGGAAGCCGTGTTGGGCCAGGGCTTGCAGGTTTTCCTCGCGCCCCC
>JALSGI010000550.1 GCA_026982835.1 Planctomycetota bacterium
GGCCTCGTTGTGCGACGACGATCGGCTGAACGAGTACCTGAAGACCCGCCCCGGCTACCCCTTCGTCCGCCGCTCGACCCCGCTCAAAAACGCCGCATAAGCTGAACTGGACCCACTCTCCGCTGCGGACAGGGCGCCGTTGCCGGGAGCCGTTTGGGCCTTGCAAACCGGCGGGGCCGTTTGCGTCTCCCTGGGCGGCGTACCACAATGGGATGCGTTGCCATGGATAAACGTCTCCCCGAGTGATTAAGGAGCCCGTCGATGCTTCGCTTGGTCGTTTCCGTTGTGGTTGCCGGATTCTGGATTGCCGGGGCCCCGTTGTCCGTTTCGGCCCAGGCGTTTCGCCCCTCGCAGCAAACGGCTCTTGCCGAGGTGGAGAAACTCTCCGGGGAACTGAAGCAAATGAACCGCTCCATTTGGGAATGGGCCGAGCTGGGCCTGCAAGAGCACCGCTCGGCCAAGCTGCTGGCCGATCGGTTGGAGCGGGCCGGGTTCAAGCTCACCCGCGGCGTGGCCGATATGCCCACGGCCTTCGTGGCCCAGTGGGGCTCGGGGCGGCCGGTGATCGGCATTCTGGCCGAGTACGACGCTTTGCCGGGCATGAGCCAGAAGGTGGCCCCGCGACGCGAGCCGCTCAAGCCCGGAGCACCCGGCCACGCCTGCGGCCACAGCGCCCTGGGCACGGCGGCCGTGGGGGCGGCGCTGGCCATCAAGCAGGCGATTGAAAAGCACAACATCCGCGGCACGCTGCGGCTCTACGGCACCCCGGCCGAGGAGACCGGCATCGGCAAAGTCTATATGACCCTGGCCGGCGTGTTCGACGACCTGGACGTGTGCCTGCACTGGCATCCCAGCACGGCCAACGGCGTCTGGGACGGAAGTTCCAAGGCCCTGGTGTCGGCCAAGTTCACATTTTACGGGCTGCCGGCCCATGCCTCGGTCAGTCCCGAGGCGGGCCGAAGCGCCCTGGACGCCGTGGAGCTGATGAACGTGGGGGCCAACTACATGCGGGAACACCTCAAGGAAGACGCCCGGCTGCACTACGTGATCATCGACGGCGGCGGAGCGCCCAACGTGGTGCCGCCCAAGGCCACGGTGTGGTACTTTGTGCGGGCCGACCGGCACGAGGACGTGGAGTACAACTTCCGCTGGCTGCAGGACGTGGCCAAGGGGGCCGCCCTGATGACCCGCACCCGGCTGGAAATCCAGGTGGACACCGACTGCCACGAGATCATCCCCAATCGCCCTTTAAGCGAGCTGATCCACCGCAACATGGTCCGCCTGGGGCCGCCGAAGTTCACCGAGCAGGAAAAGCTCTTTGCCCGGCGGCTGCAGGAGCCGCTGGTGCGGGAGTTCGGCAAGCAGTTTGCCCAGGCGCTGCACGAGGAGGTGGATCCGCTTCAGCCCAACCCCAAGCCCAGCAAAGGATCCACCGACGTGGGCGACATCAGCTGGCACGTGCCCACCGGGGGATTTCGCACCGCCTGCATGCCGGTGGGGAGCCCGGGCCACAGTTGGCAAAACGTGGCTGCGATCGGCTCTTCCATCGGGGAGAAGGGGCTTGTGTATGCGGCCAAGGTCTTTGCCGTTACGGCCCTGGACCTGTTTGAAGAGCCGCGGTGGATCGCCGCGGCTAAGGAGGACTTCGCCCGGCGGACCCAGGGGCGGAAGTACTTCAGCTTCGTGCCCAAGGGACAAAAGCCGCCCCGCCGCATCCGGTAGTCTGAGGCAAGAGCCCCCCGCGTCAGCGGGGGGAGTCACTGGACAAGGACAAACCGCCGCTTTTTCAAGCGGCCAGCCGCCAGCTTCAGCCGGCGGAGGACAGCGAGTCGGGAGCGTCAGCTCCCGGAGGGGTGGGGGCTTGGGGGGATGGGGACTTGAAGGGGGTGCTTTCGCACCGGGCGAGCCCCGAGCTTCAGCTCGGGGAGGGCTTGGGGGCTTGGAGGGAACCGGAGCCCCGCACGTCAGTGCGGGGAGACGGCGGAAATCGGCTTGCGGCTGGCGACGTGCGGCTTGCGCTGGTGCTTCCGCTCCAATGCAAAAACAAGCGCCGATTGTCACAACGGGAGTGACTGTCTTTCCTGTCAAGGGAAAATCATGCGTTTTGGGGTTCCAAGCGGCTACGCCACGGTTGGCCGTCGCGGAGGATGGCGTTGAGGATCACCAGCA
>JALSGI010000551.1 GCA_026982835.1 Planctomycetota bacterium
TGCTGATTGATGCTTGTTCTTGCTCTGGAGCGGAAGCTCCTCGGCGAGCCCCGGACTTCAGCCCGGGGAGAGCCACAGAGCCGCTTTTGTTGTTTTCCTCCGGGAGCTTACGCTCCCGGCTCGCCGTTTCGTGAAAATCTGCGTTTGTTCTCGGCTTGGTGCGGAAGCACCACCTCCAAGCCCCCAAGCCTCCAAGTCCCCGCGGCTGAAGCCGCGGGCTCGCCCAAGACCCAAGACCCAAGCCGCCACGGATCACTTCTCCAGCTCCAGCTCGTGCCAGATGGAAACCAGCTTCTGTCCGTTGCGGTCGCGGTACTCTCCGTCCCACACGGCCACGGCCAGCGAAAGCCTCTGGCCGGGGTGAATGGCCACCGGGGCCTGGGCGCTTTGGCCCAAGGGACGCACCAGCACCACGCTCCACCGCCCCTGCTGCCACACCCCCTGGCCGCGCACGTTCTGCGCCACAGGGGGCAGGAAGGTGATCGAGCCAACCCCTTGGGCCGTCACGGCGCTTGCGGCTCCCGGGGGCTTGAGCACCGCATGCGGGTTGCCCACCGCCGCGGCAGTGAGGAACTCCTTGGGCTGGTCCTGGATGGCGTAGGAACCTTTTCGCTTGGCAAAGGGGTAATAGTCCACCACCAGGTTCGGATGCACGGTTTCCACGTCCTGGGGCCGCCGGCTGCGTACCTGCCAGCTGGCCCGCCACAGCCAGCTTTCCACCTGGCAGCCGCTTTCCAAGGCTCCCATGCCCAGGAACGGTTCCTCTTCCCCGCGGAACCATTGCAGGGCCACCATGTCCTCGAAGTCCTGGGGGCGCACCGCCTGGTCGTTGCGCGTGGCGTCGTTCCACACCAGCCGCACGGCCAGGTGCTTGCCGTCGTGCACCGCCTGGAGGTGCAGGTCCGGTTCCGGGTAGTTGCGCCAGAAAAGCGGCGTGAGGGTGATCCGCACCGCCGGCACACCTTCCCACAAGGCCGGGTCGGTGCCGTCGCCCACAGGCTTCGAGACTCGTTTGGCCACCAGGTGCTGGCGGCGGTGCTGCACTTTTTCGGTGGCCTCGGGCGGGGAGAGCGAATCGATGAACCGGGCCATGTCGAGGATTTCCTGTGGCTTCAGGTTGGGCGAAGCCGGCATGGGCGAGCCCGGCATGCCCAGCAGAATCCGGGCGTAAAGCTGCCGCAGCTGCCGCCCGCCTTTGAAGATGCCCCGGGTGTAGTCCCGCGGACTGTTGGGCGTGCCGTCGTCGTCGAACTGCTTTTTCACCCCGTCGCCCCGGCCCGTCTCCCCATGGCAACTGTGGCACCCTTGCTTGAAGTAAAGCTCCTTGCCCCGGGCCACGGCCTGGGCGTCTTGTTGGGCGGCCTCGGCAGGAAGCTGGAGGGGTTTTCCGGGGGTGGTGGCTCGGGCCACATGCTGGGCCAGCTCCTTCGGGTCCAGCTCCTCGTCCTGTTCCTCAAAGAGCTTGCGAATCTGCTCGGCGATGCCCTCTCGGGAGAGGTGCCGCACGTAGGCCACCAGGGCCAAGCGCTGGTCTTTGCTCAAGTGCCGAAACGGCACCATCGCCGACCCCGGCATGCCCTCACTGATTACATGCAGCAGGTCTTCGTCCGAAGGGACCTTGTTTTCGGTGGTGACGATACGGAACTTGGCCCGGCGGAAGTTTCGCGGCTTGGGGAACAAGAACCGCGCGGCCGGGCCCTGCCCATCCCCGCTGGGGCCGTGGCAGCCGGCACAGTGCCGCTGAAAAAGCCGACGCCCCAGGGCCAGCTTGGCCTGCTGGGGCGCGGTGGTTTGGGTGCTTGCTTGCGAGGCGGTTTTGTCGGCCGGGGATTGGTCTGCTGGTGGGGGTGCGGTTGGTTTTGCAGGTTGCTTTTGGCTGGCTTGCGGGGCCGGAGGAAGCTGGTGCCCGCTGCCCCCGCAGCCACTTATGCCCAGCGTGAAAAGGACTCCCAGGAACACTGCCGCTGGCTGGAACCAGTCCGCCCGGGCTGTGGTGCGCATGGCCCTGTCCTCCCAGCCGTGGATCAGAGAGTTTGTTTTGTTTGCTAAGAGCCTGTCCCGGAATTGCCTCAAAGGCGGAAAATGGTTACGACTCCGTTTTTCCACGAAACCAGTCACGGAAGACGGAGCCGCAACCATGTGCAGGAAGCATTATCCCAGCGATCTGA
>JALSGI010000552.1 GCA_026982835.1 Planctomycetota bacterium
GGAAATGCCGGAAGTCAAGCACTTCGACGAGCTCACCCCGGTCAACCCCCACCAGTGGTTGCGGCTGGAAACCGGCCCCACCCCCATCAGCACCCGTGTGATGGACTTGCTCACTCCGCTGGGCAAGGGCCAGCGGGCGTTGATCGTCGCCCCGCCGCGGACCGGAAAGACCATCCTCCTGCAGCAGATCAGCAACGCCATCTCCACCAACTATCCCAACATCAAGCTCATCATGCTGCTGGTGGACGAGCGGCCCGAGGAAGTGACCGACATGCGCCGCAACGTCAAGGGGGACGTCTTCGCCAGCAGCCTGGACAAGGACGTGGAGAGCCACGTGCGGCTTTCCAAGCTGGTGGTGGAACGCTGCAAGCGCCTGGCCGAGATGGGCTACGATGTGTTCCTGCTCATGGACTCCATCACCCGCATGGCCCGGGCGTTCAACAAGTGGGTGGGCAACTCCGGCCGCACCGGCACCGGCGGGCTGGACATCCGCGCGCTGGACGTGCCCAAGAAGCTCTTCGCCACCGCCCGGGTGTTCGAGGAGGGCGGCTCACTGACCATCGTGGCCACCGCCCTGGTGGAAACCGGCTCCAAGATGGACGACATCATCTTCCAGGAGTTCAAGGGGACCGGGAACATGGAGCTGGTGCTGGACCGTCGCCTGTCGGATCGCCGCGTGTTCCCGGCCATCGACATCAGCCAGTCCGGTACCCGCCGCGAGGAGCTGCTGCTGGATCAATCCACCCTCTACGCCGTCACCCTGCTGCGGCGCACCCTGAGCCAGATGAACCCGGTGGACGCGATGGAAAAGCTGGTGGACCAGCTGAGCAAGTACCCGTCCAACCAGGAGTTCATCAATTACATCCTCAGCGCCGGCGTGACCAGCTAGGGGAGCCGGCCTGCTGGAAGCCTCTTCGGCATGCTCGCAGTTGCCCCAACCTCTCCCCTTCCAGCCTCGCATTGCGTAGGATAGTCCTTGCCCTGCTGAGAGGGATCGTCCTGGTGCATCAAGGTATCGGGGAGTGTATCAGGCATGCCGGGGTTCTCGATTCGTATCCGGCGCGTTGACGGCCCTACGCTACGGATGCACTGCCCCCGCTGCGGGGCAGAAGACGTAGAAGCCGAAACGCGGGAGCAGAGGGAAACCTTCCTGCTGCTGCACGTGCTCCCGCTGTTTTGGATTTGTAATCGATTTGTCGCCTGCAGCGCCTGTGGCCGGCAATTTCTTTCGGCGCTTCCGCTGGAACAGTTGGCCGAGTACCCCCCCGACCTGGTCAGGGACTACCTGCGTCCCAAGGCCGGTTTTCTCGGGGCCCTGCTGGCCGGGATCAGCGCAAGTTGCTGGTGGTTTCCGGCCCTGGGGGTGTTGTTCGGCTTGTTGGCTGTGCTGGTGAACTACGGCAAGGGGGGCTGGGTGCGGCTGCTGAGCTGGGCCGGGTTGCTTCTTTCCCTGCTGGTCACCGGAGGGATCGTGGCGTTGGTGTTTTTCCTCGGCGAATAAGCAACCCGCCTACAGCCACAGGTGCAAGCGGCCGCCGAGCATGTCCGGCACGCGGCGGCGGACAATCCGCTCGATCTGCCGCGGATGCACCCGGGTGCTGAAGTGCGAGGCGATGATCACCTCGTTCTGGAACCGCTGGCGCCGCTCCAGCAGGTCGTCCAGGTGGATGTGGCCGAACTTGTGAATCTTTTCCCGCCGGTGCCCCGCGGCTACGAACGTGACCTCCAGGATGAGGATTTGGGCCTCGAACATCGCCGGGCAATGATCCAATCCGTCGGGGGCGGTGTCGCCGGTGTAGGCCACCAGCGGCACACGCAGCTCGTAGGTCACTTCCACGCCGGAGAGGCGCAAGTCGCGGATCTGGTCGCCCCGCAGGTGGTGATACTCCGGCTTGAGCTTCTTGCGGCGGTTCCAGACCACGAATCCCAGCGACGGCACCTGGTGCTTGGTGGCCGAGACGGTGACCACCGTTTCGCGCGACAGCTCGACCTCCTGCCCCGGCTGCACCCCCACCAGGCGGCAGGGGAGCCGCCCCCGATCCAAGCGGCGGCAGACGTTCAGCAGCCGCTGCACCGGATCGACAATCGACTCGTGCAGGTAGATGGTGGGCGGGTCCATTTTCATCATCCGCCGCCGGGCCACATAGACCGGCAGGGCGATC
>JALSGI010000553.1 GCA_026982835.1 Planctomycetota bacterium
GTTGCATCCGCCGCAGTTGCAGCACGTGCTCGCGCCACAACTGTTCGGGACGCTGGAGTCGCTGCTGGATGGCCTGGAACACCTCCTGCTGCTTGGCGATGGTTTGCCGGTAGGCTTCCACGTCGAAGGCCTCGCGCTCCACCTGGCCGCTGCGCACTTCCTCCCGCTGGGCCAGCTGCTGCAGAATAGCTTCCCGCCGGGGTTGCTGCTGGAGCATCCGCTCGATGGCCTGCTGAATGTCGGCCAACTGCCGGCGGGCCCGCAAGTGAATCCCCACGGCGGCCTCAAGCCCCTGGGGGTAGTAGGCCAGGGGGTCCAGGGCCGAGTAGAGGCGGCGGTGGTAGTCGGCCAGTTCCTGGGCCAGTTGGATCTGCTGGCCCAGCTTGGCCCGGTCGATCCCGTGCTGCTGGGGATCGGCCATGTAGCGGTAGCGATCCAGCAGGTCGGCCACGCGTTGCAGGGTGCGCATGTCCTGCCGCAGGGTTTGCTTGGCTTGTTGCAACTGTTCCGGGACCGGTTGGGTTTCCCCTTGTGGAGTGCGTGGGCCGGACCACATGGAAGCCAGCACGTCGGTGGCCTCGCTCTGCAACTGGAGCATCGACTCGCCCAGCAGGTTGAACGGCTCCAGCAGGTCGTCTTCGAGCCGCACGGGCAGATCGGGCGGGAGGCCCAGGGTCATCTTGAACCCATCCAGCGTGGCCTGGAACTGGGCCTGGGCCGTAAGCAGGCGGCTTTGGGCGTTGAAGAGGGCTTGTCGGGCCATATCGACCTGGAGGCGGTCGATGCGGTTGGCCTGATGGAAGGCTTCCAGCAGCCGCAGGCTGTCGGCCAGTGCGGCCACGTTGGCTCGCTGGTTTTCGATTTCTTGGAGGTCTTGCAGCAGACCCAGGTAACCTCCGGCCTGGGCGGCTCCCGCCCCGCCGGCAAACCCGCCCGCTCCCCCGGCTCCGCCGCCGAATCCGCCCACGCGGCCAAACCCGCCCCCGCCCACCCCCGCGAAACCCTCAAGTCCCGCCCCGCCGAAGAATCCCCCCCGGCGGTTCGGGCCGGCACCGGCGTTTGCCCCAATGGCCACCTGCACGTAGAACTCGCGGCGGAATCGCTCCATGGCCCGGATGTTCGCTAGCAAGGTCCGCTCCGCCAGGGTCAAGCGTTCCAACACGCGGGCTCGTGCTCCCCCGCGCAGAAGCGGCTGCACCAGCGAAAAGTCCAGCAGCGAGTTGGTCGTGTAGGTGTTCGAGCCGGCAAATTGCCACACGAACGTGTTGGCAAAGCCCACCAGCAACTGGCCCCCGCTGGCCAGCAACCGCCGGGCCTGGGCGTTGTTGTCGATCTGCAAGGAGCTGCGGGACCGCCCCCCGCCCAGGGCCGATCCCTGGGAAGTGAACGTGGTGGAAGTATCGGCAAAATACTGCACGTCGAACCGGAACCGCTCGAAGGCCACGTCCAGGGCCGACAAGTACAGCTCCTCCAACTGCGTCTGGAAGTTGCGATTGTGCAGTTGGGCCAGCTCCATGGCCGTATCCAGCCGCAGCACCACCTCGCCCCGCTCATCCACCGGCAGGTAGGCTTCCCAGAGCGGGTTTTCCACAAACGGCGTGTCCCCGTAGGCATGCCAGAAACGGAAGCCGTTTTTGCCGTCCACGCGGTGCATCAGTTTGTGGGCTTCGGGGTCGTCGGGGGGCATGGGCGGATAGTCTTTAGGCCCCGGCTGGTAGAAGCGGCTTCGCGGGTCCGGGTCCACCACGAACGGGGGCAAGGACCAGTGGGGATGCTGGGCTTTTTCGGCGATCAACTGGTAGGCTTCCGCGTCGGCTTGCTCCCGGTAAAAGGCCCGGTTGCACGCCGTGGCCACCAGCCAAAGACCCGCTAGAACCAACACCCGATGCCAAGGGACCGTTTGTCGCATCATCCCGCACGTTTCCTCTCGCTTCCTGGAGGAACAACAAGTGGTGGGACTCTTTGGGGAAACTCAAGGGTGCGTTCGGGGAGTTCCCCCGGGAACCGGCGAGCCGGTGCGGTGATGAAGGACCCGGCGCCGTTAACCCATTTCGGAAGCCTCCCCTGGCAAAGTTGAACGATTATGCGGGCTATTCCGGACGCAAAGAGTTTGTCGCCCCACAGGCAAAGCAGCAATTGCTAGCACCCCCGGCA
>JALSGI010000554.1 GCA_026982835.1 Planctomycetota bacterium
GGAAGGTGGAACCGCGGTGGTGATCTTCGGGCAGTTGGTCCCAGGTGCTCCGCAACCACCAAAGTCCCAGGGTGGTGCTGACCGCGGCGGCCAGGGCGAATCCCAGCAGCACCGCCTCAGCCGCCTTGCGCCACCAGAGCAGAAGCGCCACACTTGAGACGGCAAACAGCAGCGTGTGCAGAGCCTGCAGGGCCGCCACCAGGCGAAAGCGCCGCAGTCCGCCAAAGACCTCCTGCAACACGAACATCCACATCGAAAAGCCCAAGGCCCCCGCCAGGTAGAAAACGAACGTCCGCTGCTGCGGCAGGTCCAGGATCAACCAGGCGAACCCACGGGGAAAAGCCACCAGGGCCAGCACCCCGGCCAGCGTCAGCCCGCCCAAGGCCAGAAGGCAACGGCGCAGCATCCCCCGCAAGCAGCGGCGCTGGGCGAAGTGTTCCAGGTAGCGGCCGAACGAGCCGGGAATGCCCAGCATCACCACCGGAGCAGCCAGCAACAGGAACCCGTAGGCCAGGTCCCATCGCCCCAGCTCCTCCTGCGGCAGCAACCGGCAGGTATAGAGCGAGCGGAGGAACCCCACGGCCTTGGCTCCCACGCTGGCCCCCAACAGCCACAGCACGCTTTGGGCCAACGTGGTTTCACCGCCCAGGCGGCGCAGGGGCCGGGAGGATCGGGGGCGTGCCATCGTTTACGGGCCAATCGGTTCCAGGAGGTGGGAAGGAACGGGAGCGGCCAGCTGCCGCCGGTAGGGGTAAGGAGGAAAGCGGTTCCACAGCCGCGGATCGAACCCGGCCACCAGCCGCAGCCGTCCCGGAGGCCCATCGGCTGCAAACCGCCGGATGTGGAACGCATCCTGCCCGGGCAGGTTGTACCCGCCGTAGGCGCTGCAGACGCACTCCAGTCCCGCCTCTTGGGCCAGGGCGAAGGCCAGGGGGTTGAGGTTTTCCCACTGCCCGAAGGGAAAAGCGAACCGCCGCACGGGCCGGCCCAGCAGGTCTTCCAGCTCCCGGGCAGCCTGCACCACTTCGTCGTACAGCCGCCGGGGATCGTCGAGGCGGCCCAAGTCGGCGTGGGTGCGGGTGTGGGCGCCGATTTCCACCCCGGCGGCGGCCAACTGGCGCAGTTGCTCCACGGTGTTGGGCGGGGGAGCGGCCCCCAGGGCCTGGTCGTGCTCAAACGGGCGTTGCTTCAGCACCGGCTCCAGGGTGACGAAATAGGTGCAGGGGATACCCCGCTGGATCAAAAGCGGCAGGGCAAAGTCGCAGTTTTCGGCATAGCCGTCGTCGAAGGTGATCACCACCGCCCGGCGGTGGTTCTTTCCGGCGGCCAGGCGGCGTTGGGCCTCGGCCAGCGAGATCAGTTCCGCGTGCCGCTCCAGCCACCGCAGGTGCCGCTGGAAGTCCTGCGTGGAAACGGTCCAGGGGACCACCGGCGTGTCGGCCACGCGGTGGTAAAACAGCACCGCGATGGGAGCCTGTCCCCGGGCCTCCAGGCGGCGCAACTGCCATTGCCGGCAAGGCCAGGAGAGCCAGTACCAGGGGCCCCAGCCCCAACGCTTCCACCAACGAAACGGCGAAGCGGCCGGCCGCTGGCGGCGGACGCTCTGCTTGGGAGAGGAATCGTTCATACCCAACTCTAGCTTGCAGCGTGCAGCTTGCGCTGTCTTGGAGCTTGAGTCGTGAGGAGCCCTGCACGTCAGTGCGGGGAGAACGGCTTGCGGTGTGCGCCGTGTGCCGTTGCGCCGGTGCTTCCGCACCGGAGGCTTGGAGGCGTGGAGGCTTGGAGGCTTGGATGCGGCGGAGCCCAAGAGCCCCCCGCGTAAGCGGGGTACGTGTTTAGCGTGCAAGCCCAAGACGGAGCGTTTCCAGAACAAAAAAGTGTCGATTTTTGTCCGGCGAGCCCCGGACTTCATACGTGTTTAGCGTGCCAGCACAAGACGAAGCGTTTCCAGAGCAAAAAAGTTGATTTTTGTTCGGCGAGCCGCGTGCGTGAGCACGCGGTTGCTACCGTTTGTGGCCGATGCTACGCTGGCCAACCGCCGGCTGACGGCGCGCGGCTCGCCGTTGCAAGAATCAAAGCAAGTCCACCAGGTACGCTGTTTTCCACAAAACACGCTTTTTCCTGCCCGGTGCGGAAGCACCAGTGGC
>JALSGI010000555.1 GCA_026982835.1 Planctomycetota bacterium
CGGCATGGGGACGGTCGCCGGCGGGGCTTGCTGCCAGCGCGACTCGGAGAAAAAACGCCGCAGCGCTTGCCAATCCAGCGGCGGACTCCCCGGACGCTCCACCCCCACCAGGCGGGCCAGACGGCAGATGCGCTCCGGATGTCTCCAGCCGGGAAGCTCCGCCACGCTGTCCCCACCCAGCAGCAGGTAAAGCTCGTCCTGGGGATGGGCCTGGTGGAAGTGTTCCAGCGTCTGGTAGGTGTAGCTGGGGCCTTCCCGCTCCAGCTCGCACGGGCTGATGGCAAAGGCCGGGTTGCCCGCCGTGGCCAGTTGCAGCATTTGCAGGCGATGTTTGGCCGGGGTGATCGGCTGCCCCAGCTTGTGCGGCGGCTGGGCGCTGGGCACAAAGAACACCCGCTCCAGGCGGCACTGCTCCCGGCAAAACTCGGCCAGCAGCAAGTGCCCCCAGTGCACCGGGTCGAACGTGCCGCCGAAAATTCCGATCCGCACGCCGCAGGTTCCTTGTTCCGGGCCAGGGGGAGCGTCATATTGCGCCTGAGGGACCGGGGAAACCGGCGTACGGCCCCCCGGCATACGTCCCTCGGGCTGACCACGCTATCGTAGGAAGGACCGCCGCGTTGGCCAAGAGCTCGTCCAAGCCCCGCCAGGGGATGCTGTTCGCCCCCCAGGAGCTGCCCTGGGAAAAGGCCGAGGCGGCCGAGCAGCCGGTGGCTCGGGTGCTTTTCCCCCACGGACCTGCCGAGCCGCTGGACTATCGCGTGCCCCCCCTGCTGGCCGAAAAGCTGCAAGTGGGCATGCGGGTGCGGGTGCCGCTGGGGCGTGGGGATCGCCTGCGCGAGGCCTATTGCATCGAGCTGCTCCCCCCCACAGCAGCCGCCGGGGAACTGAAAGCCGTGGCCGAAGTCGTGGACTCCCGGCCCTTGCTCACCCCGGCCCTGCTACGGCTCTCCCAATGGGTGGCCCGGCGCTGGGTGTGCCCCTGGGCCACGGTGCTGGAGGCGATGATCCCGGCTGGCGTGCGTCTGGGGGCGGGGCAGCGCTGGGTGACGCTGCTGGAGCCGAATCGTGCCGAACTGGAAAAGCTCGACCTGGCCTCCTTGCCCCGCAAGCAGCGGCTGGCCTTGGAACAACTTCTAGGGGCGGAGGAACCGCTTCGGCCCGAGGAGCTGGCCCGGCTGGCCCGCTGCACGCTGGCCCCGATCAACGCCCTGCGCAAGAAAAAGCTGGTGCTTGCCCGCCGCAGTCGCGTGCGGCCCCGGCCCGCCGGAGCCGAAACCCCGCTCCCTGCGCGCACTCCCCCGCCACAACTGACCCCCGAGCAACAACAAGCCCTGGAACCGATCCTCCGTGCCCTCGAGCAGCGCCGCCACGAGGTGTTTCTGCTGCACGGCATCACCGGCAGTGGCAAGACGGAGATCTATCTACAGGCCATCCAGCAAGTCGTCCAGGCCGGGCGCAGCGCCATCGTGCTGGTGCCCGAGATCAGCCTCACCCCCCAGACCCAGCAGCGGTTCGAGGCCCGCTTCGGCCGCGTGGCCGTGCTGCACAGCCACCTCACGGACACGCAGCGCAGCTGGCACTGGGAGCAGATCGCCCGCGGCCAGGTGAGCGTGGTGGTGGGAGCCCGCAGCGCCGTGTTCGCTCCCGTGCGGCACTTGGGCCTGGTGGTGGTGGACGAAGAGCACGAGGCGTCGTTCAAGCAGGAAAGCGCCCCCCGCTACCACGCCCGCGAGGTGGCCCTGTTCCGCGCCCGGGAGGAAGGCGTGCCGGTGGTGTTGGGTTCGGCCACGCCTTCCCTGGAGAGCTACCACCGGGCCCAAAGCGGCCAGTACCGCTTGCTGCGGCTCGCCCAGAGAATCAACCGCCTGCCGCTGCCGCAGGTGGAGCTGATCGATCTGCGCTCGCCCGCCCCCGGACGCAGCGGCCCGGCCATGATCAGCCCGCAGTTGCATCGGGCCATCCACCAGGTGCTAGAGGAGGGGGGCCAGGTGATCCTGCTTTTGAACCGCCGCGGCTACAGCACGCACGTGCAGTGCCCGGCCTGCGGGTTCGCCATGCAGTGTCCCCGTTGCGAGATCAGCCTCACCTACCACCGGCAGGACGCCGTGGTGCTGTGCCACTGGTGCGACTACGAGCTGC
>JALSGI010000556.1 GCA_026982835.1 Planctomycetota bacterium
CACCCCGGTGCGGAAGCACCACCGCAAGACCCAGGACCCAAGACCAAGACACTGACGCCCGGGGCTCGCCGCGCCCCCAAGCCCCCACGCCTCCAGGCCCTCCCCGGCCCCTTACAGCGTGGTGAACTTGGAAAAGTTGACCGAAGCCCCCTGGAACGGAAACACCCCGTAGATGCCCCGCTGGAACAACAGGTCGATCGCCTCGTCCACCACCAGCATCTTCACCTTGGGCACCAGCACCACGTCGGAGTCGGAAAGCCAGATGTCGTCCACCGGGCAGGTGCGGTTGCCATAGACGGCGTCCCACACGTCCAGCACCGTGGCCTGGAGCTGCCAGTGGCCGTCCCAGCGAAACACCACCACCTGCCGCAGGTTGGCCCCCACGTTCCATCCCCCGGCAAGCGAGATGGCCTGCATGACATTGGTGGGTCCTTGCAACGCAAAGCGGCCCGGGTTGCGCACCTCGCCCAGCACATAAACAAATCGCGGAGCCCGTTGCACCAGCACGGGCGTAACCTCGATCCCTTCGGTCTCCATGCGGTAGCGGGCATCGAGCTCTTGCTTCAGCTCCGAGAGAGTAAGCCCTTGGGCGGGCACCTGGCCCACGGCCGGCAAGCTGATCGTCCCGTCGGGAGCCACGCGGGCGGTGCGCACCTGTCCCCCCGCCCCAAAGCGACTATCCACCGTGTTGATGATGTCCCGCAGCTTGGTGTTCACCTGGATGGGAGTCACCGTGATGGCCGGCCGCTTGTAATACTTGCGATAGCGGCGTTCCAGGTCGCGGCGGAGCTGTTCGACGGTTTTGCCGGTGGCTTTCACCTGGCCCAGCAGCAGCAGGGTGATGGTCCCGTCCGGCTGGATCACCAGTTCCCGGTTGAGCTTCTCCTCGGTGAGCGATTCCACGCGGATCTTGTCTCCCACGTTGAGCCGGTAGGGGCGCGAGGTCTCGTCCCGCGTGATGCGATAGACCAGCTCCAGCACGTCGTCCACCCGCAGGCGGTAGTCGGGCACGTGGGGGGTGCGGCCCGGGTCGATGTAGGCTCCCGGCCCGTAGGGCCACTGCGGCCCGTGAGCCGCCGAGGGCCACTGCGGCCCACGCGCCTCCGGCGGCACCGGCTCCAGCACCCGATGCGGCAGGGGCCAGCGGCACGGGAGAATGTTGCCGGAGTGAGGGGCCGGGGATAGGGCTGCTTTGCTCTGCGGCGGGCACGCGGGAAGCGAGGGCCCCTCTGCGGCGTAAAGCGGTTGGGATACGGCGCGGGGTTGCGAGGCGCTTTGCCGGGGACCGAACACAAGCCCCAGTCCCAGGGCCCCTCCCAGCAAGGCCAGGGCAAGCCACGTCCTTCGGCCTGCCCGCAGGAACAACGAAATCCGCCTGGCAAGTTGGACAATCTGGCAGAAGGTGTTTTTCATCGTGTGGAACATTTGGCATCCCTAGCGCGTGCGGATGTTCCGCCTGTGGGAAGGAACGCGGGCTTTTTGCGTGCTTGTTGCCGCTCCCTCTTTTTGTTTGCCGCGGAACTGTTCCGGGGCCACCCAGCGCACCTCCAGCGCCCCCCGGCGGGTGATCCGCTGCCCGGCCAGCTGGCGCTGGTAGATCACCTGGGCCCAGCGTTGGGCTTGCTGGGCCAGGTCGGGCCGGCCCAGCCGGGCATAAACCACCGACAAGTTGTGCCACGCCCGACTTTCCGGCCGCAGCCGCACACTGTGGCTAAGCCACCCCAGGGCCTCTTCATAGCGACCCAGTCGGGCCAACAGCACGCCCAGCTCGTTGGCCGCCGCCGGGTTGTTGCGATCCGCCAACAGGGCGGCTTGTTGGAACACCAGGGCCTGTCCCAGGCAGTCGCGCAACAGCGGTCGCGGCTCTCCGGCCATGTAGGCGTAGAGCTTGCCCAGCGTGGAAAGCACCTGTGAAGCCTGCCCCGTGCGGCCCAACGCCGCCACGAGCTGCTCCTGGGCGTAGGTGTAGTAAAGCGACAGGGCCTGCTGGGCGGTGGTGGTGGGGGTCACCTGGCTGGCCACGGGGGTTTCGTGCCCGGCGGCCAAGGCGACCACGTCCAGCTCGCTTTGCACACGGCCGGGCTCGGGCACGAAGTCCTGGGCCTCTTCCAGCGTCAGCAACGCTCGACGCAAAGC
>JALSGI010000557.1 GCA_026982835.1 Planctomycetota bacterium
GTGCGGAAGCACCGGCGCAAGGCGCAGGTCGCAAGCCGCACGTCGATGCCGATTCTCCCCGCACTGACGTGCGGGGCTCATGGCCTCCAAGCCCCCAAGCCTCCACGCCTCCAAGCCCCCGGTGCGGAAGCACCGGCGCAAGCCGCAGGTCGCACGCCGCAAGCCGATACGGCTGGCGCCCCTCCTTTTGTCTTTGGGGAGGAGGCTCTAGAATGAGGGGAGACAAGGTCGCCTCGATTTGCCGTCTCCGCTCCCATGGCTTCTGCCGAAAATCGCAGCCAGCGTGCCGCCACGATTTCGTGCAACGGGGAGGTGTTCCCCTTGCCGCCGGGGACCACTGTAGCCCGATTGCTGGAACAGTTGCAACTGGACCCGCGCCGCGTGGCTGTGGAGGTGAACCGGGAACTGGTGCCGCGGCGGCGGCATGCCGAGCACTTGCTCCGCAGCGGCGACGTGGTGGAGATCGTTACCCTGGTTGGTGGGGGATAGGTGAGCATGGCCGTGGACATCGACACCAGCGATTTGCTTCGTTTGGGCCACCACGTGCTGGAGAGCCGCTTGATCGTGGGCACGGGCAAATACAGCAGCTTTGAATTGATGCAGGAGGCGCTGGCGGCTTCCGGAACCCAGTGCGTGACGGTGGCCGTGCGGCGGGAACGGCTGGTGGACGCCCAGGGTCGCAACCTGCTGGACTACCTGGACCTGGACCGCTATCTCATCCTGCCCAACACCGCCGGATGCTTTACGGCCGAGGACGCCATTCGGGTGGCCCGGCTGGGCCGGGAAATCCTGCAAGGGTTGGGCAATCCCGGGGCCGACTGGGTGAAGCTGGAAGTGCTGGGGGATCGCAAGACGCTGCTTCCGGACCCGGTGGCCACGCTGGAAGCCACCCGCAGGCTGGTGGAAGAGGGATTCCAGGTGCTTTGCTACACCACGGACGACCCGGTGGTGGCCTTGCGGCTCAAAGAAGCTGGGGCCACCAGCGTGATGCCGGCCGGAAGCCCCATCGGCTCCGGCCAGGGTATCCTCAACCCGAACAACATCCGCATCTGCCTGGAGTATCTCAAGAACGGGGACCCGGACTACCCGGTGATTGTGGATGCGGGGGTGGGCACGGCCAGCGACGTGACGATTGCCTTCGAGCTGGGGGTGGATGGGGTGTTGTTGAACACGGGGATTGCCGGGGCCCGGGACCCGGTGCTGATGGCCCAGGCGATGCGGGCCGCGGCCCTAGCCGGACGCAAAGCCTACCTGGCCGGTCGGATTCCGCGCAAGCTCTACGCCACGGCCAGCAGCCCGGAGCAGGGAACCATTGCCGGCACGGGGTAGGGACCGTGCCGGGAAGCAGCTGGCATCACCCGACCTCCCCGACTCCGCGGGGAGCGGGCGGGGGGGAGCAGGGGCAGCCTATCGCCGCGCCCAGGGAAAACAAGCCGATTGTGGCACGGTTGACGTAGGGTAAATCCCCTAATTATAAGAGAAAAAGAGGGACTAATCCTGATCGTTCCCTCTTTTCCCGTCGTCGTGCCAGGCTGGCCAGGTTCGCGTCGCCTGGTTCCAACGCGTGAGTTTTCGTCACTGCTAGGGCAGTTTGAACGGACATGTCTTTTGGGGACGGCGCCCCGGGGCATGTCGGAAGCCAGCGGCCGACGGCAGGCCCCTTCGCGATCCTTGCCCAGCTTAAGGTTGGGCCGTGTAGATGCCGGACTCCCCAGCCCAACGGCCGTTCGCTTTGTTGGGTGTGCTTGCGCGGAGGGAAGAGGCACCATGTGACAACCGGATCAGTTGCCCCGCTTCGTGCGGTTGCGGAAGCCCGGCCGGAAGGACTTACCGGCAGCCCTTTGTCATCTCCTCGGGCTCGGTGAACACAGTCGGCAAATTGTCCCGTTTCCAGAAAGGGTAACCAAGACCGTTTGCTCAAACCAGCAGTTGGACGAGAGAAGCTGACAAGGGGAAAGAGATGGCCTACTACGGTGAGAACCTGCGACGATTGATGGCGGCCAAGAACTTGACCCTGGCGGACGTGGCTCGTCGTTCGGGGCTGGATATCCGCACCATCAACGGGATTCTCAACAATCCCCAGGCTCGCCCCCATGCGCGCACGTTGCACAAGCTGGCTCGCGGGCTGCGGGTGC
>JALSGI010000558.1 GCA_026982835.1 Planctomycetota bacterium
TGCAAGAACAGGCGCCGATTGGCGCAACTGGGAGGGCGAGGTCACGGCCGAGCCGCTGGAGTGGAAAAGAGTATTGGTTTTGTTGGGCGCTTTCTCACAAGGGAGCTCCTCCAGCACAAACACAATATTGATATTGATAGCACGCTAAACACGTACTACGCGGGGGGCTCTTCAAGCCCCCACGCCTCCACGCCCCCGGTGCAGAAGCACCCGCCCACGACCCACGACCCAAGACGGCATACGCCGCTGACGGGCCGGCTGGCATGAGCTAGAATGGACGCGTGTCGATAGGTTCGCTCTGGGTGTGGTTCCAACTCCTGCGGGAACGATGCCGTCCTCGCCCGCTCCGTTGCGTTTTCGAGCCCGTTTCACCCTGCTGGGCCTGCTGGTGGCCGTGGCGGCGGTGGCCGTCGTGTTGGCCTTTTTTCGCAGTAGCACCTGGCAGCAGCTGGCCGCTAGCAACACGTTCTGGCTTTCGCTGGGGGCGGGGGTGTTGAGTCTGCTTCTGATCGCGGCCCACGTGGCCGGCAACTACTGGGGCGAGCGGGTCAACCCCCGGCTGCACCGGCAGGCCTGCCAGATGGAGAGCTCCACCAGGAAGGAACTGCAAGCGCTGCTCCCCCGCGGCACCGCCGCCCGCGTACCCGAAACCCACCTCCGCACCCACCAGCGGCTGCACTTGGGGGTGTGGCTGCTGGTGGCCCTGGGGGGCCTGGCCGGAGGATGGCTGGGCATCTGGTACGTGCGGCACATGGCCGGGGAGCGGCTTGGCTGGGGGGGCCTGATTCTGGGTGGTTTGTCCGGCGGGGTAATCTGCGGTGTGCTTAGCTTTGCCGTGGTTTCTTGTACGCTGGAGGTGCTGCGAGGCTTGCGTGAATCGAGCCGCCCGATCCAGGTAACGCTCGATCCGCCCCGGCAACAGGAACCTTCCAGCGAATCCCTGGCCGCCGAAACCAGCTCGTCCAAGCCGGAGCCTCGTTCGCCCTCGTCTCTCTGAAGCGGCAAGCCGTTGGAACCGCTGGCAAGCATGCTTTCGCAAAGACGGGAGGAAAAGAGCCGGGCTCCCAGCAAGAGGGTTTCCCCCAAGGCGCTCCGACTCGGCCCAGATTCAAGCCTGGAGAAACTTCTCTTCGCCCTGAGCCCAGCCGCAGAAGGTCTTCCGGCCCTGGCAGCACCCGATTTCCGCCAACCGTCCCGGCTGGTGCTCCTGGCCGAACAGGCGCAGGAACCGGCGGTAGTCTTCCAGCCGTTCCGGGTGGTGGCCGAAGGCATGCACGATCATCACGGCAAACGGGGCGCAGAACTCTCCGGCCACTTTCACTGCCGAGGCGGTGCGGTGCAGCAACTGGTAGGGTACATCCCCGGGAATCTCCCCCTCGATCCCCAGCGTGCGGCGCAGCCAGCGGAGCCGCCGGTGTTTGCCCGGCCGGTCGTCCTCCAGCCACTGGTCCAGCGAGGGGCCGAACGACTCGGCCACCTTGCCTTCGATCATCACCACCACCAGGGCGTGCTCGGCTCGGGCCAGCACGAACAGGTCGCTTTGCGAAGGCGAGGCTTGCTCGGGGGGGATGGGCACCTGGTACTCGGGCACGGCCAGCAGCAGCTCCGGGGGGGTGCAGATGGGCCAGGGAGCTTCCTGGAACAGTTGCACCACTTCCGCAGGCCAGCGATCCTGCCGGGCCGCCGCCTCCCAGGCATAAGCCAGCGTCTTGGCCGAATAGCCGCTTCGCCACTGAAGCTCCGGCTTGTTCAACCAGGGACGCCAGTCTTCCGGGCTCCGGGTGGGGACGTACAGGCGTTTGATTCCCGGGGCGTCGGGATCGGGACCGTAGGTGGACATGGGACCCTCTATCGTGCAGGAGGCTTTTTTCAGTGCCTATCCGAATCACAACTGGTCAATACAACATGTCGTGTGGCCGTTCGGTAAATCCTGCATCTTGTCGATTGTCCATGGTTTCCGGACAGGCTTTCAGTGGACCCAATTGCCGAAGGCTCCTTGGACCAGGAAGAAGAACACGGGGGCGGCGAAACACAACGAATCGATGCGGTCCAGAATGCCCCCGTGCCCCGTGATCAGCGTGCCGTAGTCCTCCACGCCCCGGTCCCGTTTGACCGACGAGGTGACCAGTCCTCCGGCCAGCCCCACCGCGGTGGTGGCCGCCGCCAGCGTGGCCGTTTGCCACACCGGAAACGGCACCGACCAGCTCAGAAGCGCCGCCACCACCGTGGCGCTGGCCACGCCTCCCAGGAACCCTTCCCAGGTCCGCGAAGGGCTCACGTCCACGGCGATCGGGCGCTGGCCCAGCAACCGACCCCAGGCGTACTGCAGCACGTCGGCCAGTTGCACGATGAGCACGAAGAAGAACAACAGCCGGGCGCGTTCTTCGTGGACCTCCGGCCAGATCGCCGTGGGAGCCGTGCGAGTGACCGTGGGCGGGACATCCGAGGCGGAAGGGTCGCCTGGGGGTTGCTGGGCTTGGACGGCTTCTTGCCGGGCCAGGGCCGCCGAAGAAGGGGACTGTTCCACCTGCGAGGGCAGCCGCCGCGTCAGCAGCGCCGGGGCGAAACTCAGGCAATACACGCAGATCATCAACCCCACCTGAATCTTGGCCACCCGCTCCAGGTAGTTCTTGTAGTCTCCGGCCATGGCGATGCGAATGGCCAGAAACAAAAACGCCCCCACCGGAATGAGAATGCTGTACAGCTCGTAGCGGTCCAGGGCCACGGCGACGTACTGGGCCGGAGTGAACACGAAAAACACCCAGAACAGCGCCCGGTGATCGCCCCGCCGGGTCGGCGTCAGCGTAATGTACTCTTGCAGCGCCCGCAGCGACATCAGCCCGAACAGCCCCACCGTCCAGTATCGCCCCAGCACAAACGCCGTGGCCAGCAGCAGGCAAAGGATCCACCAGACGACCACGCGGCGATGAAATTGGGCCACGGCGGCCGGGTCCAGGGCCAGGTCGCGGCGGCGCTTCACGTACACGCTCACCAGCGTGACCAGGCCCAGCAATACGATCACGCCGCCGACCAGCCAGAGGGTTTCTGCTTCGGGCGTGCTCATAGGTTTTTGAGTCGCAGGACCGCGTCCCGGGCGCGCTGCAAGAACTCCGTCTTGGTCTCACCGTGTTCCAGCCACATGGGCGGTCCGAACGTGATGCAACTGAGCAGGGGCACGGGCAGAAACTCCCCGCGCGGAAGCACCCGGTTCAGGTTGTCGATGTAGGCGGGCACCAGCTCCAGGTCGGGCCGCTTCTTGGCCAGATAGTACAGCCCGCTTTTGAACGGAGCCAGTTCCTCGCCGGTGTTGCGATGCCCTTCAGGAAAGACGATCAGCGAGTAGCGGTCCCCGATCGTGCGCAGCATCTCGTCCACCGGCGAGCGGTGCACCTTGATGTTTCGCCGGTCGATCAACAAGGCGTGGAAGATGCGATTGGCCAGGTAGCGGCGCACCCAGCCGCGTTCCCAGTAGTCGCGGGCGGCCACCGGTCGGGTGAGCCGCCGCACCTCGGCCGGAAGCGCCGACCACAGCACCAGCGCGTCCAGGTGGCTGGTGTGGTTGGCAAAGTAAACCCGCTGGCAGGTGTCCGGCTGGCAGTCCACCCAGCGGGCACTGGCCCCCGAAATCACCCGGGCGGTAAAGGCCAACAGGCTGGCGATGGCCCGCTGGGCCCAGGTGGGCTCTGCCACCGGCACACTCGGCACGGGAACGCGAGGTTGTCGCCACTGCTTTTCCATCACACTTCTGCCCGTGGTCAAACCGGGATCGCCCCAAATCGCCCTGCCCTCAGGGACTCCCTTCCCAAGCCCCCCTACGGTATTATCCCACTTATCGACAGGATACCCCAGCAACCTCTCCCCGGAACCTTCCAGGCTCCAGGGCGGGAAAACGCGGCCGGGATAACGCCCGGAGCTGCAAAATGCCTCGGAATCCTCCCTTGGGAATTCTAACACGATGCGGGAGCAAAGGTCCATGCAACTGCAAGCAGTGCTGGTAGCGGGCCAGTGGCGGAAAGCCCAGGCGGTGGACCGTTTTCGGGCCGTCGATCCCCAGACCGGCCAGCCGTGCGGGCCGGAGTACCCGGTCAGCTCCTGGCACGATTGCGACCAGGCCCTGGACGCCGCCTGCGAGGCGTTTGCCCAACTGCGGCAAACGCCGGGAGAACGGATCGCCCAATTTCTGGAGCGTTACGCCGAGCGGATCGAAGCCCGGGCCGAGCAGATCGTCCAGGCGGCCCACCAGGAAACCGCCCTGCCGCTGCGCCCCCGGCTGGCCGAGGTAGAGCTGCCTCGCACCACGGGACAACTGCGCCAGGCTGCCCAGGCCGCCCGCGACGGCTCCTGGCGCCGGCCCACCATCGACACCAAGCTCAACATCCGTTCGAGGTTGGCTCCGCTGGGACCGGTGTGCGTGATGGGCCCGAACAACTTCCCACTGGCTTTCGGCAGTGCCTCGGGGGGCGATTTTGCCGCGGCCATTGCTGCCGGATGCCCGGTAATCGCCAAGGCCCACAGCTCCCATCCCACCACCACGCGCCTGTTTGCTGAAGAAGCCTTCCAGGCGGTGCAAGAGGTGGGCTTGCCTCCGGCAACCGTCCAGTTGCTCTACCGGCTGCGGCACCAGGACGGGTTGCGCTTGGTGGCCGATCCGCGCCTGGGGGCCACCGGCTACACCGGCAGCCGCTCCAGCGGGCTGAAGCTCAAAGCCGCCGCCGACGCCGCCGGCAAGCCCATCTACCTGGAGCTCTCCTCCATCAATCCCGTGGTGCTGCTGCCCGGGGCGCTGCGCGAGCGGATGCAAGCCATCGTGCAGGAGTTCGTAACCAGTTGCCTTTTGGGCTGCGGCCAGTTCTGCACCAACCCGGGGCTGGTGCTGCTGCTGGCCGGGGAGGAGAGCGAGCAGTTCGCCCAGCAGGTGGTGCAGCGCTTCCAGCAGACTTCCCCGGGAGTGCTCCTTTCGGGGGGGGTGCTGCGAAATCTCGACGCCAGCGTGCGGCGGCTTCGGGAAGCCGGGGCCGAGCTGCTCACCGGAGGTCAGCAGCTGCCCGGCCCGGGCTTTCGCTATGCCAACACGCTGCTTCGGGTTTCTGCAGCCCGCTTCCTGGAAGCCCCCCGCGACTTGCAGACCGAGGCCTTCGGCAACAGCTCCTTGCTGGTGGTGGCCGCCGACGCCGAGGAGCTTTGCCGGGTGATCGACCACCTGGAAGGCAATCTCACCGGCACCATCTATGCCAGCACGCAAGGGGACGAGGAAACCTTGTACGAACAAGTGGCCTTCCATCTCCGCCCCCGGGTGGGACGGCTGCTGTGCGACAAAATGCCCACCGGCGTAGCCGTCACCGCGGCGATGAACCACGGCGGCCCCTTTCCGGCCACAGGCCATCCGCACTTTACGGCCGTGGGGATGCCGCCTGCCCTGTGGCGGTTCACCCAGCTGCAATGCTACGACAACGTGCCGCAGCACCGGCTGCCGCCGGAGCTTCGAGACAAGAACCCCCCGGGCCGGATGTGGCGATGGATAGACGGGCGTTGGACGCAGGAGGATGTTTCCAGCGACTCGGGAGCGTAGGCCGCCAATCATTCCCTTGCTGGCAGCCGCTTCGTTGCTGGCACCTTTGTCTGGTAAACTTTGCGGATGGTGAGGGTTTTACCGGTTTTGCCGAAAGTGCGGCGCCCGAAAGACCGATACACCAGCACAAGAAGCCTCCTCGTCGGATGAGGAGGTTCTCCTGGTGTGTTCTCTTGCACAGGGCGACGCAACGATGACCCGGACCCTGACCTGGCTCTGGATGGTGGCTTGCCTGGCCGGCAGCGTGCCCTCGGCTATGGCCCAAGGCGAGGAAGCTCCCCCGGCGGCACGCTTCCAGCGAATCCACTGGACCGACGCCCCGGACGTGGAGCCGGCCTCCTTGCGTGCCCGTCCTCGCCGCTATGCCCGCCACAGAAGCCCGGCCGGAAGCTACCGCTATCGGGTGCATCAGGGGCCGTTGCCTCCGGCATATCGCGGCGGTCCGGACCGGATGCGATCGCTCCGCCAGGCCCACTATGATCCGTTCCAGGACGAGGCCGAGGTGATCTCCCACCAGGAAGCCCCTCCTGCGGAGGCCGTCCCCCCGGAACAAGCCCACTTCCTCCCCGAAGAAGGCGAACCCTACTGCGACCAGTGCCACTTCGACGGCCCTCCGGCCCACTACTGGCCCTGGTGGCAGAACTTGCAGTTGTTCGTGGGCATGGAGAGCTTTCGCGGCCCGGTGGACCTGGGCCAGAACGCCAACTTCGGCCTGCACGAAGGGGTCAACTACGGCGCGGCCATCTGGCCCGACAGTCCCATCGGCTTCCAGGTGGGCTTTCGCGGCGTGCACACCAACTTCTACGGCAACCGGCTCGAAGGCCCCAACGACAACCGCGACCAGGTGTTCCTCACCGCGGGGGTGTTTCGGCGGGCCATCGGCTGCGGCTTGCAATGGGCCGTGGTGTTCGACTACATGAAGGACCGCTACTACGGCGAGGCGGACCTGAACCAATACCGTGCGTTGCTCAGCTACCTGTACCCCAGCGGCGACGAGATCGGTTTTTACGGGGCGTTCAGCAGCGACGACGACCCGGTAGCTGCTGTGATCAACACCGGCTTCCTCTCCACCACCATCGACGACCTTTGGAAGCCCACCGACCAGTTCCGCTTCTTCTACCGCCGCCACTTCGGCTGCGACCAGTCGTGGAGCTTCTGGGGGGGATTCACAGGCTGGGGCGATGCCTTGATCGGGGCCGAGGTGCGCACCGTCATGGGCCCCCGCAGCGAGCTACTGGCCGGGTTCAATTACCTGCTGCCCCGGGAAAACGGCGACACGCAAATCGAGGAAGAAGCCTGGTTCCTGGGCATCACGTTCCTCTGGCTTCCGGGCGGTTCGGCACGCCAGCAGTGCCAGGGGGGAACGTTCTTGCCGCTGCTGCCAGTGGCCGACAACGGCAGCTTCATGGTGGACCGGGAACCGCTGCATCAGTAACGGGTGCCGGAACAGCTCGGATATGGAGTTAGCCAGCTAGCACACTGTTGGTTCGACGCTTCCGCACGAGGCGGAAATAAGCGTTTATTTTTACAACCGGCGAGCCGCCAGCTTCAGCTTCAGCTGGCGGAGAAGAATAACCAAAAGCGCTTATTCGGCTCTCCCCGGACTGAAGTCCGGGGCTCGCCAACCGCGTGCTGACGCACGCGGCTCGCCGGGACAAGAACCGACTCGTTCTTGATTCGGAATCCCCGTCTTTGTGCCGGCATGCGAACCAGGTACGGGTTCCCAAGCGGATGGACCGGGAAGATGCGGCAACCTGAAAAGTCGAGCAACCTGGGAAGCCGGGGAAAAATTGCACGCACTGTCGGTTTCCCCGAATGGTGAAAGCGGATAAATAGCGATTTTCCCGAAAAAACATGCGCTCATCTTGCGGTTGGTTCGATATGAGACTAAAGAGCTTTGGCCGGTCAGAACGATTCTGACTGTGGACATGGCTCGTTGGTTTCCTTTTTCAGGTTTTCTGGAGCGGACCCCAGAGGAAACGCACCCACCGGAGTTGTCACCGATCAGCGTCGTTTGCGCGTCCGGGTGGGTCCAACTGTCAAGCGGTAAGGAGGCTTGAAGATGCGACGATTTCTAGGATGGACGATGGTGGGCCTGGTGTTGCTGGCCACCGCCGGTTCGGCTGCCGCCCAGCAAATGGACATGATCTCCTACACCGAGTATGAATCCTTGATGCGGCGCATCGAGCAGCTCGAGGCCCAGGTGGCCAACGGGGGAGGCGGCGATTGCTGCCCGGTCAGCGCCCCGGTTTGCCGCACTCCCGGCATCGTGGCCGGCGGCGAGATCACCTGGTTGAAGGTCTTCGACAGTGAAGGCCAGGGCAGCAACTTCGCCTACCAGGCCGCCCCGCGGTTCTGGTTGGGCTACCAGTTCGAAGGCGGCCTGGGCTTCCGCGCCCGGTACTTCGAGTACGACAAGCAAGCCAGCACCCCCGGCTCCAACATGTACGACGGCTTCCACATGGTCAACTTCGACCTGGAACTGACCGACACGTTCGAGCTGGGCAAGTGGAGTGGCCTGATCTCCGGAGGCGTCCGCTTCACCGAGTACCGCGAAGAGTACGATGCTGCCGGTACCGACTTTGAAGAAATGGCCGGCGACAACATCGGCTTGGTGCTGGGCATCGAGGGCTATCGCCCGGTGACCTCCAACGTCTATCTGTTCGGCCTGACGCGCGGTTCGATCAGCGTGTTTGACAAGCGGGTGAGTGAAACCGGCACCATCCTGGGCAACGACTACAGCTTCTTCATCTGGGAGCTGCAACTGGGGGCCGAGTACCGCTACCCGATCTGCGGCACCAGCTACCTGTTTGCCCGGGCCGCGGCCGAAGCCCAGGTGTGGAGCGGCATCGGCGACGACGACAGCGAGGACATCACCCTGTTCGGTGGGTTGTTCTCGGTGGGTCTGGCCCGCTAAGCCCGACGGTTTGCATGGCAACTTCCAGCTCCCGGCTTTTTCAAGCCGGGAGTTTTTTTGCGCTGGAAGCCCTCGGTTTTCCGAGCAGTCTGCTGAAAAAGGACGAAGGGACAGTCGAGCCGCTTTTTACAGCCGTTGCGAGGAATCCCGAGGCGGGCTTCGGTTCCAGGGGGCTTCTCCAGCGGGCTGATAGCACCCGATAGGGCTTTACCGATCAGGGCAAAAAACGTAGTTGGGGAGCATAGCGTATTCCTTCCGATTCCCCCCGGTGCAAACTACCGAGGGTACCGCCCTGAAAAAACACTTTTTCGGAGAAAAACGTCGCAGCGACCGAGGCGACTGTTCGATATGGGACAAAAGAGCTTGCCCCCGGCTGATGGAATGCTGGCCAGGAGCAAACGCTAGCGGACGAACGGAGTGTCGTTTTGGTCGTGCGGGCCCGGAGGAATCGTATCCTCCAGAGTCGCCCTTGACTGGCTGCTTGCGCGTCCGGGAGGGGCCACAGTTAAACGGTAAGGAGGCTTGTAGATGCGACGATTTCTAGGATGGACGATGATGGGCCTGCTGATACTGGCCACTGCCGGCGCGGCTGCCGCCCAGCAAATGGACATGATCTCCTACACCGAGTATGAATCCTTGATGCGGCGCATCGAGCAGCTCGAGGCCCAGGTGGCCAACGGGGGCGACGGCGATTGCTGCCCGGTCAGCGCACCGGTTTGCCGCACTCCCGGCATCGTGGGCGGCGGCGAGATCACCTGGTTGAAGGTCTTCGACGCGGAAGGCCAAGGTAGCAACTTTGCCTACCAGGCCGCTCCGCGGTTCTGGTTGGGCTACCAGTTCGAAGGCGGGCTGGGCTTCCGCGCCCGGTACTTCGAATACGACAAGCAAGGCAACGCCCCTAACTCGAACCGCTACGACGGCTTCCACATGGTCAACTTCGACCTGGAACTGACCGACACGTTCGAGCTGGGCAAGTGGAGCGGCCTGGTCTCCGGAGGCGTCCGCTTCACCGAGTACCGCGAAGAGTACAACGCCGCCGGTACCGTCTTTGAAGAACTGGCCGGGGACAACATCGGCCTGCTGCTGGGCATCGAAGGCTATCGCCCGATTGCTTGCAACGTTTATCTGTTCGGCCTGACTCGCGGTTCGATCAGCATTGCCGAAAAACGAGTAAACCACTTCGGTAATATCGTGGGCAACGACTCCAGCTTCTTCATCTGGGAGCTGCAACTGGGGGCCGAGTACCGCTACCCGCTGTGCGGCACCAGCTACCTGTTTGCCCGGGCCGCGGCCGAAGCCCAGGTGTGGAGCGGCATTCTCGACAACGACAGCGAGGACATCACCCTGTTGGGTGGGTTGTTCTCGGTGGGTCTGGCCCGCTAAGCCCGACGGTTTATATGGCAACTTCCAGCTCCCGGCTTTTTCAAGCCGGGAGTTTTTTTGCGCTGGAGCGACCGGCCGGCCGCGTGCACCGATTCTCTCCGGCCCGCTGCGGGCACAAGCACGTGGTTTTTTCCTCGGCGAGCGCCGGACTTCTCGGCGAGCCCCGGACTTCAGTCCGGGGAGAGCCGAAAGAAGCGCCGGTTCGCCGAGTTTCTCCGCCGACTAAAGTCGGCGGCTCGCCATTCTCCAAGCCCCCCATCCTCCAAGCCCTCCACGCCCTCCGCTGGCTGAAGCCAGCGGCTCGCCGGTTGCAAAAATTGGCGTCGGTTCTTGCCCCGGTGCGGAAGCACCGGCGCAGCAGCGCAACAGCGCAAGCCGCACGCCGAATGTTGACCCGGCTCGTTTCAGCAGTCAAGATGCCAGCAGAAAAGCCACCCTCCCCGATGCCAACGAGGTGAAGCCATGCACAAACCGCCCCTGCTGGCCGGACGGTGGAATCGTTTCGCTTGCCGCCGTCTTTTGCTGTGGAGTGTCGGGATCGTTGCTGTGTTCTTCTGGTCGATGCCGGAAGCCCCGCTTGCCGCAGGCGAGCCGACCAAGGTGCTCCTGATCGGCCACAAGCCGGACCATCCGCCCGGTACCCATACCTATCTGCCCACGGCCCGCATGTTGGCTGAGCAACTGAAAAAACATCCCGGCGTGGAAGCGGTTGTTTCCGACGGGTGGCCCCAGGATGCCAAACTGCTTGTGGACGTCAAGGCCCTGGTGCTCTACAGCAGCTCGGGGGCGGAGCTGTTGCTGGACAAACCCTACCGGCCCCAGGTGGAAAAACTTCTCGACGGCGGGGCGGGGCTGGTCACTTTGCACTGGGCCACCGCCGTGCGGAAGCAGAACCTCCAGCGGCTAGGCCCCTCCTGGCAGAAGTACCTGGGCGGTTACTGGATCAGCAACGTGGGACTGGCCATGGGCCGAAGTGAATTGCGACAGCTGGAACCCGGCCACCCCATCTGTCGTGGCTGGAAACCCTTTACCGTGTACGACGAATACTACTTGAATCCCACCCTGGGCAAAGCCAAGCCGCTGCTGGCCGTGCAGGTCAAAGGCAAGCCGCTGGTGGTGGGTTGGTACTACGTGCGGCCCGACGGGGCCCGGTCGTTTGCCACCACTTTGGGCCACTTCGGCCGCAACTTCGACATGCCGGAGTTTCGTCGCATGGTGCTCAACGGGATTCTTTGGGCGGCACGGTACGAGGTGCCTGCCGGGGGGGCCAAGGTGGATTAGCCGCTGCTGCGAAAGGGGCCTCTCACAGCGATGGTTCCACGGTCAGTCCCAAGGTCACAGTCACTCCCAGGGTGTTGAACGCCATGTGCAGCACCACGCACGGGGCCAGGCGGCCGGTACGCTGGTACAGGTAACCCAACACCACACCCAGCAGGGTCATCGCCACGGGGGCCACTCCCTGCCCCAAGTGCATCAGGCCGAACAGCACGGCAGAAATCCCAATGGCGACCCAGCACTTGGGCTCCACGCGGCGCCGGCCGGGTTCGGCGGTGCCGGTTACTGCAGGGGTTTGCCGCAGGGGCTCCGGCGCAGCGGGTTGCTCCATGTGAGCAAACAACGCGGGATCGGCTACTTGGACTGCGCGGTTGCCGGAACCGAAGCACCCCAACGCCTTCTCCAGCCAGCCTTGCAACACCACACGAAACAGCAGTTCTTCCAGCACCGGGGCTACCACCACGGCGCTGAAGAACACCAGGACCAAAAAGCCCACCCCGTGCGGTCGGGCCAGGGCCTCGATCAGCGGATGGCCTTGGTCACTTTGCCACAGGTATTGCACGGCCGAATGCAGGGCATAGACCGGCACCACCGCAGCGGCAAACGCCAGCAGGCCCAGCCGCACATCCAACGCCAGCCAGCGGGGGCACCAGCCCAGATCCCCCGCAGTAGCACGGCTGGCCGCCACCAGCAGCCCCACCACGACCACCAGGGCCAGCAGGCTACCCAGCGTATCGGCCAGCAACAGGGGAGCCAGCTCTCCGGAAGCGAATCGCTCGTCCCACTCTCCGGGGCGGACGTTCCCTTGGGCCAATTGGGCCACGGCCACGGCGAACAGCCGCAAGGCGAACGTCACTCCCCCGGCGCTCAGCACCAGGGGCAGCGTCCAGGGCACCGGTGGCCGGGGCCACTGGGGCAGCAACCGCCCGCGGCGTAACACGCGGCGAAGTGCCACGGTCCACACCGCCACCGCGGCCGCTACCAGCACCAAGGCCAGCATCTGCACTTGCCAAGCCGTGGCCGTCTGATCGATTTTCAACACCCCGCTCCTGCAACAAAGCGCAAACTGGAAAAACCGCGTTTCACTGGCCGGAGGGTTCTTCCTGCAACAGCCGCACCGCCCGGCGGATGTAACCGATGCCCGAATATACCGTCAGCACCAGCGCCACCCACACCAGGGCGTGCAGCAGCACCACCCAGACCCAATGAAGCGATGGGCCTGCCTGCAGCCGGTACAGCACGTATATGCCTACCCCAGCAGCCAGCGATTGAAAAACCATTTTGAGCTTTCCGGACCACTGGGCCGAAAAGTCCTTGCCCCGCTGCTCCAAAAAGCTGCGAAGCGCCGTCACCAGCAGCTCCCGGCCCAGGATCACCACGGCCATCCAGGGTTGCAAGAACCGGGCAAACTCCGGCGTGGGATCGGCCACCAGGAACACATACGTACCGCAGATGAGCAGCTTGTCGGCAAAGGGGTCCAGGATCCTGCCCAGGGTGCTCACCTGGTTGAGCCGCCGGGCCAGGTAGCCGTCCAGCCAGTCGGTGCCCACAGCCACCACGAACACCACCAGCGCGGCCAGATACCACTGCCAAACCAGCAGCACGAACAGCACCAGCGTCAGCCCCAGCCGCCCCCCGGTGAGCTGGTTGGGCAGCGAAAACACCACCTGCCGCACCGACTCGCTCGAGGCGGCTGCCTGGGGCGACGACTTTTCGGCCGGGAGGGACATCAGGCGTTCCTCTTCTCCGGGAAGGTCGCTTGTTCGGGGGGCCGGTCCGGTTTCAGCGGGGCTTGCCCACCGGGGCGGCCACCAGGTCGTAATCCTTCCAGGCGACGATCTCGCAGGGGACGAACTGCCCGGGGCGCAATCGCTTGCCGGTTACGTACACCAGGCAGTCCACGTCGGGAGCGTCGGCCCACGTGCGGCCCACCCACACGTCCCGCTCCCCGGCAAGCGGCACGTCCAGCAGCACCTCGCGTTGCTTGCCTACCTGGCGGGCGTTGAACCGGAAGGCCACCTGCTGCTGCACCTGCATCAGGTGATCGCGGCGGCGTTGTTTTTCCTCCTCGGGCACTTGCTCGGGCAGCCGGGCGCTGGGGGTGTCCGGCTCCAGCGAGTAGGTGAACACGCCTACCCGCTCGAACTGCGCCTGCTGGACAAAATCAACCAGTTCCTGGAACTGCTGCTCCGTCTCGCCGGGAAAGCCGACGATGAACGTAGTCCGCAGCACCAGCTCCGGGATGCGGTTGCGCAGCTTGTCGATCAACTGTTCGATCTGCCGCCGGGACACTCGCCGAGCCATCCGCCGCAGCATGGTATCGTTGATGTGCTGTAGCGGCATGTCCAGGTACGGCACCACGCGGGAGCTTTGGGCCACCGTGTCGATCAGCTCGTCGGTCACGTACATCGGGTACAGGTACATCAGCCGGATCCAGTGCAACTGGGGCACTTGGGCCTCCAGTTCCCGTAGCAGCCGGGCCAGGCAGGGACGCCCGTAGAGATCCAGCCCGTAGTAGGTCAAGTCCTGGGCCACCAGCACCAGCTCCCGCACGCCGTCGCGGGCCAGTTGGCCAGCTTCGTCGATGACCTGCTCAATGGGCTTGCTCACATGCCGCCCGCGCATCTTCGGAATCGAGCAGAAGGTGCAGAGCCGGTCGCAGCCTTCAGAGATTTTCAGGTAGGCAAAGTGGCGCGGGGTGACCCGCAGCCGGTTCCGGTCGTCCCAGGGGCGGCTGGCAGCCGGGCGGAACACCTCACGCTGCTCGTCCAGCCCGGCGATCAAACGGTCGGCCACGCGGGTAATCTCGTCCCGGGCGAACACCCCCACCACGTGGTCGATTTCCGGGTAGCGCTGCAGCAGCGCGGCTTGCTCCCGCTGGGCCAGGCAGCCGGAGACGATCACGCCGCGCAGCTGGCCCTGCCGCTTCAGCTCCAGCATCTCCTCGATGGTGCCATAGGATTCGGCTCGGGCCTGCTCGATAAAACCGCAGGTGTTCACCACCACGAAGTCGGCCCCTTGCGGCTGCTGCACTAGGCGATAGCCCTCCAGTTGCAAAAGCCCCAGCATCCGCTCGCTATCGACCAGGTTCTTCGGGCAGCCCAGACTCACAAACGCATAAGTGCCCTTGGCCCTGGGGCCAGCAGCCGAGCGGGACTTTCGGGGCGAGGTGGTCGCGGTTTGGTGGTTCATGCACTCCTCGAACGACACCAGGGGAAGGGAAAGCGGTGCCAGTGAGTTCTTGCTTTCATGGTACTTCAATCGGGGCGAAGTGACGAGGCGGGTCTGAGGAGG
>JALSGI010000559.1 GCA_026982835.1 Planctomycetota bacterium
GCTGCTGGTGCTTTGGGTAGCCTGGGCCACGGTGCCCCGGGACGTGGAAGAACAAGCGGCCGTGCTGGGCTGCCGCCCAGGGCGGATCTTCTGGCAGGTGATGCTCCCCCTGCGGCGGCGTTGGCTGGCTGGGGCCTGGGCCCTGGGCCTGCTTGCCGCCTGGAACGAGCTGCCCGGCACGCTGCTTGTGCTCCCCCCCGGCGTGGACACCCTCCCCCGGCAACTGTTCGGCCTGCTGCACGCCCGGGTGGAAGACCAGGTGGCCGGGGCCTGCCTGGGGCTGCTTGCTGTGGTGCTCTTGGGTGCAGGAGGGATCCTCTACTGGAACAAAAAACGAAGCTGCCAGAATCCCTACCTCACTTGACGATCTGTGCTTGGAGACCTGGGATCGCTTGGGTTGACCGGATGCCCACGGGCACCCTGTTTTCGTCGTAAGATGTGTGATAAAAACGAGCCGTGTCGTTGTTTTGCCTGCAAAAAGGAGCTTCTGCCGTGGCACGCTTGCAAGTTGGCGTGTGGCTGGGAACACTTTCGCTGGTGCTTGCAACAACCGGGCGGCTGCCAGGGGCCGAGGCTCCCTCGCGACCCAACATCCTGTTGCTTGTTACCGACGATCAGCGTTGGGACGCCCTGGGCGCAGCGGGCAATCGGCTGATTCGCACTCCGCATCTGGATCGGCTGGCCGCCGGCGGGGTGTTGTTCAAGAACTGCTTTTGTACCACGTCGATCTGCGCCACCAGTCGGGCCAGCTTGCTTTGCGGGCAGTGGGCGCGGCGGCACGGCATCCATGATTTCGCCACCTCGTTTTCGCCCCAGGCGTGGCGGCAGACCTTTCCGGCCGTGCTGCGTCGCTGCGGCTACCGGGTGGGGTTCGTGGGCAAATGGGGGGTGGGACGCACCCTGCCCCGGCAGCAGTACGACTTCTTCGCCGGTTTTGCCGGGCAGGGGCGGTACTTCGACCCCAAACGCCCCCAGCACATGACCGACTACCTGACCGACCAGGCGGTGAAGTTCCTGCAAGGGTGCACTCCCGATGAGCCGTTTTGCTTGCAGGTGAGCTTCAAGGCGGCCCATTGCCAGGATGGCCAGCCGTGGCGGCTGCAGTTCCAGCCGGCCAAGCGTTACGCCTCGCTGTACCAGCAGGTGACCATCCCTCCGCCGCTTACGGCCCGGGAGGAATACTTCCGCCGCCTGCCCCCTTTCCTGCAAACCAGCGAAGCCCGGCGCCGCTGGCAGGTGCGGTTTGCCAACCCGGAGATGTTCCAATACTCGGTGAAAAACTACTACCGGCTCATCACCGGGGTGGACGACGCGGTAGGGCGGATGCTGGCCGTGCTGCGGCAGCGGAAGCTGGACCGCAACACGGTGGTTATCTTTACTTCCGACAACGGGTTTTACCTGGGCGACTACGGGCTGGCGGGCAAGTGGTTCATGCACGAGCCTTCGATCCGCTTGCCGCTGGTGATCTACGATCCCCGGCTGCCCCGGGAGCTGACCGGGCGGCAGCTGGAACCGATGGTGCTCACCGTGGACCTGGCCCCTACGATCCTGGAGCTGGCCGGAGCCCCTGTGCCTGCGGCCATGCAGGGGCGCAGCCTGGTGCCGCTTTTGCAGGGGCGTTGCACCCGCTGGCGGCAGGAGTTCTTCTACGAGCACTTGTTCCGCCACCGGCGCATCCCGCAAAGCGAAGGGGTGCGCACCCGGCGTTGGAAGTACGTCCGCTACCTGCTCCCCGAAGGCCCCTACGAGCAGCTTTTCGACCTGGAGACCGATCCGCACGAACTGCACGACCTGGCCCGGCAGCGGCAGCACCAGAACGTGCTGCGGCTGTTGCGCCGCCGCTGCGACGAGCTGGCCCGGCAACTGGCCGCCAAGTAAGCCCGGCAGTCGGTTCTCCCCGCACTGACGTGCGAAATTGGCGGCTCACCGTTCTCCGCCGACTGAAGTCGGCGGCTCGCCGATATAAGCCAGAATCAGCGCTTTTTCTTGCCTCAGAGCTCAGTGCGGAATCTTCGGCGAGCCGCGTGCGTGAGCATGCGGTTGCTTTGGCCGCGCCGTGTGCTCCCCCCGCTTACGCGGGGGGCTCTTGGGCTCCTCCGCGGGCTGACGGTACGCGGCTGGCTTCGGTGCGG
>JALSGI010000560.1 GCA_026982835.1 Planctomycetota bacterium
ACTTGCACCACCTCCTCGCGCCAGGGCACATCGGCGTGGACCGATTCGCAAATGATAAACCCCGGCTGGGAGAAACCGAACTCCAGCGTGGCGGCCGTGCTGATCGGCCCCTGGGGATTGTGCGGGGCCAGGGCCACCCCGTAGGCATCGGCCAGTGCGGCGATGCGTCGGGCCGCAGTGGGACCGCCGCAGTGGGTCAGGTCCAGCTGGCACACGTCGCACGCCCCGGCGGCAAACAGCTCCCGAAAGCCGTACAGGCTGGTCACCCGCTCGCCGGTGGCGATGGGCGTGGCCACGGCCTGGCGGATGCGGGCCAGCTCCCGCGGGTGCTCCGGCCAGCAAGGCTCCTCCAGAAAATAAAGCCCGTAAGGCTCCAGCGCCCGGGCGAACTTCATGCCCATCGCCGGGGAGGGTCGGGCGTGGCAATCCACCAGGATGTCCACCTGCGGGCCCACCGCTTCGCGCATCGCTTCCACGCATCGGGCGGCCGCCTGCACCGGCCACAGGCCCTCCAGCGGTGCGGTGGGCGGCACGGCCATGGCCTTGAAGGCGGAAAAGCCCTGGGCCACGGCTTCGCGGGCCAGTTGGGCAAAGCGGGCGGCGTTCTCCACGGGGGTTTCGTAAAAATCCTCCATCCGCCCGCCGCCCAGGTGGCAGTAGAGCCGGATACGATCCCGCACCGCCCCGCCCCAAAGCCGGTGGCAGGGCACGCCCAGGTGCTTGCCCAGGATGTCCCACAAGGCGATGTCGATCCCGGCGATGGCCGTGGCCCGGGTAAGCCCCGAGCCGTGCCAGAAGTGTTGCCGCCACATCATCTGCCACAGGTGCTCGATGCGCCGGGGGTCCTGGCCCCGTAGCAGCTCTGCCAGGTCCTCCACCGCGGCCACCACGCCGCGAGTGTGCCATTCCAGCGTGGCCTCCCCCCAGCCGACCAGCCCCGGCTCGCTGGTCGTCACCTTCACAAAGACCCAGTTGCGCATACGGGCGTGGCAAACCAGGGTTTCGATTTTTTCGATTTTCATTTTTAGGTTTTCCTTTGAGATGTATTGATTTTTCTATTGTTCTGATTTCTCCAGAATAAAGCCTGGCACGTGTTTAGCGTGCTATTAAAGACTTTGCGCTGGGGGAGTTTACTTATGATTAAACGTCCAACAAAACCAGCACTCTTTTTCGCTTCTTCGGCTCGGCAGGAGCCTCGCCCTCCCACTTGCGGCATTTACGCCTTTTCTTGCTCCGGAGCGGGAGCTCGCCAGCGAGCCCCGGACTTTAGTCCGGGGAGAGCCGAATAAGCGTTTTTGGCTGTTCTCCTCCGCCAGCTGAAGCTGGCGGCTCGCCGGTTGCAAAACCGGCGGATTGTTCTTGTTCCAGGAACTCTCATCGTTCCCGCCCTGGAGCGGCATCTCCGGCGCAGGCCGCAATTCGCATAGCGCAAGTCGCACGCCGGTGCTACTCTTGGCCTCCAAGCCTCCAGACTCTCCTCGGGCTAACAGCCCGTTGAAAAACACAAGCCTGGGAGGGCGAGGCTCCTGCCGAGCCGCTTTTTTCAGAAGGTGCAGGTAATCTCATAACTCGTTTCCATTTCAAATGGGCTTCTTCAACAGACTATTAAGCCCACTTCTCAATAGACCAATCCCGAGAACCACAACATCAACCCCAGCACAATCAGCACGAAAAGCAGCCACCAGGTCACGACGCTATTGAACCAGCGGGTGCCCAGGCCGCCGAAGATGTCGAGCTTGCGCCAGTTGAGCGTCAGTTGGTCGGTCACCTGCTCAGGCCGCGGCGGTCGGGTAAGCAAGCTCACCGCCACGCATACTACGGAGCAGAAGGCCCAATTGAGAATCCCCTGCATGGCAAACGGCTCCAGCCACTTGGGATGCTGGGGGTCCAGTTGCACGTAGAGCTTGACGGCGATGCCGAAGGCAAAGCCCAGCACCACGGCGGTCAACGCGCCGGGACCGTTGATCCTGCGCCAGAGGATGCCCAGCACGAACACGGCGCTAAACGGCGGGGCGAAAAAGGCGTAAAGGGTTTGAATATAGACGAAAAGCCCGCTCCCCAAGCGCTCGATGTACATGGCCAGCAGGATCGACACGGCCAGGATCACCGTGGCCGACACCATGCCGGCCCGCACCAGGTGGGCGTGCGACGCCCGGGGCACAAACCACCGGCGGTAGATGTCCAGCGTGAACACGGTGGCCGTGGAGTTGAGCACCGAGTTGACCGTGGACTGGATGGCCCCGAAAAGCGCGGCCAGGAACAACCCCCGCAGGCCCGCCGGGATCAACGTCTGAAGCATGTGCACGTAGCCCTTGTCGGCCTCGGTCTGGAGTTTTTCCCAGGGCTGATTCATCACTTCCGGGTACCGGGCAAACAGGATCAGCCCGGGCACCACCACAATCAGGGGCATGAGGATCTTCATGTACCCAGCCAGCACGATGCCCATGCGGGCGTGGTACATGTCGCGGGCGCCCAGCACCCGCTGGATCATGAACTGGTTGATCACGTTGTACCAGATGCTCACCGAGAACAGCCCCAGCACCAGGCTGGGCCAGGGGTTGGTCTGGTGCGTGGCCGGCTGAAAGACCGAAAGGCGGTTGTAGTGGTCCTGGGCTACGATGTGTTGGGCGTGGCGCAGGGCCGCCTCGCGCCAGGGGGAAACCAGGGCCCGGTTGCGCTCCAGCATCACCTGCCAGCCGTCCCAGAGAGAGCCTTCGGGGCCGGCCAGCATCTTCAGCCCCAGCAGGGTGACCATCAGCCCCCCGGCGATCATCACCACCACGGTGAGAAAGTCGGTCCAGGCCACGGAGCGCAACCCGCCGTAGATGGCCCAAACCCCGGCCACCAGGGCCAGGGCCACCACGGCCACGGGCAGGTTCCAGCCAAAGAGCTTGTGCAGGGCCAGCCCGCCGCCGTAAAGCACCGCGGCCAGGAACGCCACCACGTTGCTAACCACGGTGAGCACGGCGAACAGTTGCCGCAGTGCCGGATGGAACCTCCGCTCCATGAACTCCGGCGTGGTGAACACCCGCGAAGCCAGCAAAAAGGGGATGAACACCCAGATCAGCACCGAAAACGAAAGCACGTTGCCCCACTCGGTCATGGCCACGCAGATGCCATAGACCATCGAGGCCCCGATCATGCCCACAAAGTGCTCGGTGCTGATGTTCGAGGCGATGAACGAGCTGCCCACCACGTACCAGGGCAGGCTGCGGCCGGCCAGGAAATAGTCGTCGGCCTGCTGTTTTTCGTGCCGTCCGAACCACCAGCCCACCAGGCTCAGCAGCACAAAGTAGCCGCCGAAGGCCAGGAGATCGGCCGGGGTGAGCGTAAAATGTTCCAGCCCGTGCATGGCAAGGGACAGCTCCGCGGGGGCTTGCGGGCGTTTTTAGTCCTGGGCGCGGCCGAAGTCGGGCACCTTGAGCAGCTCGCCCCCCTTGAGGGCCGACTGGTGGGCCACGATGCCCGGGGCGGTGTAGGCCACCGCTTCATAAACGTCCACCGCAGGCCGGCGTCCTTCCACAAGCGCCTGGATGAACTCGTGCGTAATGAAAGTGTGCGAGCCGTGGTGGCCGCTGGGATGGCGCAGGGGCTGGGGGAGCATGTCGGTCCGCCACCACTGGACTTGTTTATATCGTTCCACGGCCGGGGCGGCCCGCACGAACCCCCCGTCGTCCAGCTCGCGCTGCTTGCCGGCCCGCACGATAAGCGGGGGCGTGCCGTAGGGAGTGGCGCAGAAGAAGCTGAGTTTGCTTCCGTACCACTCGGCCCGCTCACAACCGCGATGGGCCCCGGCCCACCACACCTCCACGCGGAACGTGTTGCCGCGGTCGGTTTTGAACTGGGCCGACTCGTTCCAGAAGGGGTTTTTGTAGGGGTTGCCCACCAGGGCCGCCGATCGGTCGCCCCAGCCGTGGCACACCACTTCGGTCAGGCGCTGGCCGGTCACGCCGATCAGATGGGCCGTGCAGTGGGTGGGGTAGTGCATCGGCGGGAAACCGTGCCGCCAGGTGGGCTTGCCCCCCTCGAAGAACAGCACCTCCAGCCCCGCGTGGCGATACATGGAGTAGGCCGCGTACAGGTGGCCGAACGCCCCCTGCTGGTAGAGCTTGCGGGCGGTGATGGTGTGCTGCTGCCAGTAGCTGGTTTCGGCCATCATGAAGGTGAGCCCGGTGCGGCGGGTGGTTTCGATCAGTTGTTCGCATTCTTCCAGTGTCATGGCCGCCGGCACGGCGCAGCAGACGTGCAATCCGGCCTGCATGGCCGCCACCGAGTGGCGCACGTGGTTGGGAGCTTCGGTGAAGATGGCCAGAGCGTCCAGGTGCTTGCCGTACTTGCGGATCATCTCTTCCATGGAGTCGAACACGTTGTCGCAGCGATAGACGCGGCGCAGGCGCTGGCGCCGCTCAGGGCGCAGGTCGGTCACGGCGGCCACGGTGCAGTTGGGGTGTTCGTGCCAGTAGAAGGCCGCCCCGAAGCGGCCCCCCACCACCCCCAGGCGGATGCGCTTGTGCTTGGGTACGGCCTGGGCCACCTGGGCGCGGAAGAACGCCGCGGCGGCCGCCGTCGCCGTGCTGCCTACCAGCGCCCGGCGAGAGAGGGTGCCCGGTGCCTGCCGGGGAGAAGCTGGCCGGTGCGGGTGCTTGCCGGTGGACATGGCCCGTGGCTCCTTCTGGCTTGGGGAAGCGGGTTGCGTGGGCTTTGATATTGTTGACAATGTATTTGCTTTTGTCGTCAAAAGCAAGTAAAATCGCCGGTGTTCCCCGGCAGAGGATGTCCCCCACCGGCTGCTTTGCCGATGCATCTTTCAGCTTACATTCGTGACGATCTGGCCGCCCGGCTTCGCTCGGGTCAAGGCGTGCCCCAGCCGCTTACACTCTCCGCCCTGGCCCGGCACTACCAGGTGAGCCTGACCCCGGTGCGCCAGGCGGTGGCGGAGCTGGTGGACCAGGGGCTTCTGGTCCGCGGGCCCAACCGCCGCCTGCGGGCCGGCGGCCGGGAGCGGTTCTCTGGGGAACGGCCCCGGCAACCGGAACCCCAACCGGTGGAACAGTCCCAGGCGGTGCTCCAGCGGCTCCAGGCCGACCTGGTGCGGCTGAGCTTGCAGGGGGAAGCCGTTTTTTTGCGCGAGGAGGCCACTGCGGCCCGCTACGGCGTGAGCCGCTCGGCCATGCGGAACATGCTGCACCAGTTGGCCGGCTCGGGGCTGGTGGACCACGTGCCCCGCCGGGGCTGGCGGCTGCGGCCGTTTCGGCCGGCCGAGATGCAGGCGTTTCTGGAAGTGCGCGAGGCGCTGGAGCTGAAAGCCCTGGAGCTGGCCTGGGACCGCCTGGAGCCGGAGCAGTTGCAACGGATGCTGCGGTGCAATCGCCTGCCGCGCCGCCGGGGGGAGCACCCCCGGGTGGACGAGTCGCTGCACGCCTACCTGGTCGAAAAGGCCGGCAATCCCTACATCGACGACTTTTTCCGCCGGCACGGCCCCTACTACGCGGTGCTGTTCCACTGGGAGGACCACGATCGCCGCATCGCCTTGCAAACCGTGCGGCAGCACCGGGCGATCCTCCGCGCGCTTCTGGAACGCAATCGCCGCCACGCCCGGCGGCTGCTTGCACACCACATCCGGCACAACCATCCGATCCTGGGGCGTTTGGGCCAGGAAGGCCCCAAGGGGTGAGGCGCAGGGCCGGTTCCGGGGAAGCCCAAACCTCGCTTCTGCTGGCCAAACCCTCGCGGGGCAATTATCATGCTTGCAGCGAGCTTTGAGCTTATTGCCCGCCTGCCGGAAAGTCGCCGGCATGTTCCCTCCTTCCATCCAACCAAGGTGCCTGCCATGAACGCGCGTCGTATTCTGGACCGGGTGCTGGTGTGTGTTCTGAGTGCGTTGCTGTTGTCCTGGTGCGGCCTGGCCGCGGCCCAGGACACGGGAAAACCGAAAGTGCTGCGTGCGGGGATCATCGGCCTGGACACCTCGCACGTGGTGGCCTTTACCGATCTGCTGAACAAGCCCGGCACCTCCGGCCCGCTGGCCCAGGTGCAGGTGGTGGCCGGTTTTCCCGGCGGCAGCCCCGACCTGCCGGCAAGCCGCGATCGGGTGAAGGGCTTTACCGAGAAGCTGCGGGCCAAGGGGGTGCAGATCGTGCCGTCGATCCCCGAGCTGCTGAAGCGCGTGGACGTGGTGCTGCTGGAAAGCGTAGATGGCCGCGTGCACCTGCGGCAGGCCGTGCCGGTGTTTCGAGCGGGCAAGCCTGTGTTTATTGACAAGCCGCTGGCCGCTTCGCTGGCCGAAGCGGTGGCCATTGCCCACTTGGTTAAAAAGTACCAAGTGCCCTGTTTTTCCAGCTCCTCGCTTCGGTTCAGCCCGGGCATCCTGGGCTTTCGCATGCAGAACGAGCAGGTGGGCCAGGTGGTAGGCTGTGTGGCCTACAGCCCCTGCCCGCTGGAGCCCACCCACCCCGATCTTTTCTGGTACGGCGTGCATGGGGTGGAGACGCTCTTTACGATCATGGGCCCCGGGTGCGTGGAGGTAACCCGGGTCTATACCCCCCAGGCGGACGTGGTGGTGGGCCGGTGGCGCGACGGCCGCCTGGGCACGTTCCGCGGTATTCGCCACGGTCGCCGGGGCTATGGGGCGTTTGTTTTCGGCACCAAGCGGAACATGCCCTCGGGAAGCTATGCCGGGTACGCCCCGCTGGTGGAGGAGATCGCCCGGTTTTTCACAACGGGCAAGGCCCCTGTGTCGATGGACGAGACGCTGGAGATTTTCGCCTTCATGCAGGCGGCCCAGCTTAGCCGCCAGCGTGGCGGCCAGCCGGTGAAGATCGCCGAAGTGATGGAGCAAGCCCGGCGCGAAGCCGACCGGCTGCTGGAACAACTGGGCGAGAAGTAGCACAAGCGGCTTTGAGGGGATGGGGGCATGGAGGCGTGGAGGAGAACGGCTTGCGGCTTGCGCCGTGCGAATTGTGGCCTGCGCCAGAGCTGCCGCTTCAGGGCGAGAACAAAGAGCCCCCCGCGTAAGCGGGGGGAGTCCCTGGAACAAGCCGCCGGTTTTGCATCCGGCGAGCCGCCAGCTTCAGCTGGCGGAGAGGATCGACAAAGCATGTGTTTATTCGGCTCTCCCCGGGCCCCAAGTCCGGGGAGAGCCGGGAGCTTTAGCTCCCGGTTGCTTCGACCAAAGCAACTGTCAACGCGGTTCAAAACAACCGCGTGCTCGCGCACGCGGCTCGCTGGTGCTTCCGCACCGGTACAAGAACGAACGACAATCCGCTCGCGGAATAACCACGAAACCAATGGCAAAAACGCTATTCCCCCGGAGGAGGTCGAGCGTGAACAAGTTTTCCGCCCTGCTAGGTTTGCTTCTGGTGGTCTTCGTTTCCGCCTGGGCGGCTCCCGGGTCGGTGGCCCAGGAGCTGGTCAAAGAAGAGGACGTGCCGCTTGACGTCAATGCGGACTTCAGCCGCTTCCTGCCCCGCATCCCGCCCAAAAGCCCGCAGGAAGCACTCAAAACGTTCCAGACGCTGCCCGGGTTCGAGGTGCAACTGGCCGCTTGCGAGCCGCAGGTGGTCGATCCGGTGGCCGTGGACTTCGACCACCGCGGGCGGATGTACGTGGTGTGCATGGTGGGCTACAGCGAACAGGGGGAGGAGCACCTGGGCCAGGTGCGGCGGCTGGAAGACCGCGACGGCGACGGCTTTTTCGAGACCAGCGTGGTGTTCGCCGCCGGGTTGTCCTGGCCCACGGCCGTGCTGTGCTACGGACGGGGCGTTTTCGTCGGGGCAGCCCCTGATGTGTGGTACATGGAAGATACCGACGGGGACGGGCGGGCCGACGTGCGGGTGAAGGTGCTTACCGGGTTTTCGCGTGCCAACGTGCAAGGGCTGCTCAACTCGTTTCGCTGGGGGCTGGACAACCGCCTGCATGGGGCCACCGGCACGGCCGGGGGCGTGGTGCGGGCAGTGCTGAAGGAAGGGGCCAAGCCACTCAATCTGCGAGGGCGCGATTTCGCCTACGATCCCCGCACCCACGCCCTGGAAGCCACCAGCGGCGGAGCCCAGCACGGCATGTGCTTCGACGACTGGGGCCGCAAGTTCGACTGCTCCAACAGCAACCACATCCAGTTGATCTACTACGAGCTGCGTTACGCGGCCCGAAACCCCTACCTGGCCCCGCCAGGCCCGCGGGCCAGCATCGCCGCCGACGGACCGCAGGCCGAAGTATTCCGCATCAGCCCCGTCGAGCCTTGGCGGGTGGTGCGGACCAAGCTGCGTCGGGCCGGGGTGGTGCGTGGCATCGTCGAAGGCGGGGGCCGCCCGGCCGGATACTTCACCTCCGCCACCGGCATTACCATCTACCGCGGCCACGCCTGGGAAAAACAATACCGCGGTCAGGCGCTGGTGGGCGACGTGGGCTCCAACATCGTGCATCGCAAGGTGCTTCAGCCCCAGGGGGTGGGCTTTCGGGCCTACCGGGTGGACAAACAGCGCGAGTTTCTGGCCTCGACCGACATCTGGTTCCGCCCCGTCCAGTTCGCCAATGCCCCGGACGGCTGCCTCTATGTGCTGGACATGTACCGCGAGGTGATCGAGCACCCGCTGTCGCTGCCGCCGATGATCAAAAAGCACCTGGATCTGACCAGCGGGCGCGACCGGGGGCGCATCTGGCGGATCGCCCCGGCGGGCTTTCGCCCGCGGCCGGTGCCCGATGTGTCGCAGTTGCCGCTGGAGGAGCTGGTCGCATTGCTGGCCCACCCCAACGCCTGGCATCGCACGCAGGCGGCCAAGCGGATTTACCGCCAGCAGTTGAAAGAAGCCGTGCCGCTCTTGAAAAAGCTGCTTTTCCAAAGCAGCTCGCCGCTGGGGCGATTGCACGCCTTGTATGCTCTGGACGGCCTGGGGGCTCTGGATGCCAAGCTGCTACTGCGCGGGCTCGAAGACCCGCACCCGGGCGTGCGGGAGCACGCCGTGCGACTAAGCGAGCCGCTTTTGCCCCGGGATGAGCAGCTCCAGCGGCGCGTCGTGGCCCTGGCCGGGGATAAAAACACGCGCGTGCGCTACCAGGTGGCTTTTTCGCTGGGCTACGTGCCCCGGCCCCGGCGCTGGGAGGCCCTGGCCCGACTGGTGCAAAGCGACGGGCAGGATCGCTACTTTCAGGTGGCCATCCTCAGCTCCGTGGAACGCTATCCCGGGGAGTTCCTGGCCCACCTGGCCCAGGCACACCCCCGCAAGCTGTTCACCCGGCCCAAGCTGCGGGCCGTGGCCGTGCAATTGATCCAGCAGGTGGGCCGAAGCGGCAGCCCCGAGCAGCTTCGGCCCGTGGTGCAAACCATCCTGGCCCAGCAAAAGCAATCGCTGCTGCAAGGGCAGATGCTGGTACAATTGGCCGGGGGGCTGGGGCTTCAGGGGCCCCGGCTTCGCAAGCGCCTGGCCCAGGTCCACCCTGGGGCCGACGAGCTGATCGAGCGGCTCATCCGCCAGGCGTTGGATCGGGCCAGCGATGCGAAAAGCCCTGCGGCGGAGCGGGCACGCTGGATCGCTCTGCTTCGGCTTTCCGGCTACGAGCAGGTGGGCGGGGCCGTGGCCGGATGGCTCGACCCGCGCGAGCCGCATGCGGTGCAGGCCGCGGCACTGGAAGTGCTCGGCTCGTTCCGCCACGCCAAAGTGCCCCAGGAAATCCTGGCCCGGTGGAAGACGCTTTCGCCCCGCTTGCGCAAGCGGGCCGTGGAGCTTTTCTTCAGCCGCGCTTCCTGGTTGCAAACCTTGCTGGCCCAAGGCGTGGCCGCCGGCACCGTGCGCCCGGGCGAGCTGAGTGTGGCCCAGTGGCAATTGCTATTGCGGCACCCCGATGCGGCAGTCCGTCGCGCAGCCGGCAAGCTCTACCGCAAGGCCACCGGCAGCCGGGCGCAGGTGGTGGCCAAGTACCGCCCCGCCCTGCAAGCCAAGGGCGACGTCCGGCGGGGGCGGGAGCTTTTCCGCAAGCACTGCTCGGCCTGCCATCGCCTGGAAGGCCAGGGGCACGAGCTGGGACCCAACCTGGCGGCGATGAAGAACCGCGGGCCAGAAGCCATCCTGGTCAACGTGCTGGACCCCAACCGCGAGGTCAATCCCGAGTTCATCAACTACCTGGTCGTGACCGACGACGGGCGCACGCACACGGGAATGATCCGCGGCGAATCGGCCACCGGCGTGACCCTGGTGCGCGAAGAAGGCAAGCAAGTGACCCTGCTTCGCAGCCGTATCGAGGTGATGCAAAGCACCGGCATGTCGCTGATGCCCGAAGGGCTGGAAAAACAGCTCTCCGTGCAGGACATGGCCGACCTGCTGGCCTACCTGATGCAGGTGAAGTAACCCCCGTCGCGTAAATCCCCCGGTAAGGAGGAACCCTGCCATGCAACGCACTGGCCGCCGCATGTTTGTGCTTTCCCTGGCAGCCGCCGCAGCGCTGGGCCTTGGCCCCCTGGCCGCAGCCCAGGAAAAACCCGCCTGGCAGGCCGGCGTGGCCCGAGTGAAAATCACCCCGGAAAAACCCATCTGGATGTCCGGCTATGCCGCCCGCAACCGCCCGGCCGAAGGGAAGCTCACCGAGCTTTGGGCCAAAGCACTGGTGTTGCAGGATGCCAAGGGACGGCGCGTGGTGCTGGTCACACTGGACCTGGTGGGCGTGGACCGGCGCTTTGGACTGGAAGTGCGGCAACGAATCGCCCGGGAGCTTGGCGTGCCGCTTGCCGCCGTGGCTTTGAACTGCTCGCACACGCACACCGGCCCGGTGGTGGGCGAAAACCTGCGTCCCACCTACGCACTGGATGAAGAACAAACGCAACAGATCGCCCAATACACCCGATGGCTCAAAGGGCGCGTGGTGCAGGCGGCCCGGCAAGCTGCCGCCGCCCTGGCCCCGGCCCGGGTGGGCTGGACCGAGGGCCGGGCCACCTTTGCCGTCAATCGTCGCAACAACCGCGAAGCGGACGTGCCCCGGCTGCGCCGCCAGGGCAAGCTGCGCGGCCCGGTCGATCATCGCGTGCCGGTGCTGGTGGTCCAGTCGCTCCAGGGCAAGCTCAAAGCGGTGGTAGCCGGTTATGCCTGCCACGCCACCGTGTTGAGCTTCTACCTGTGGTCGGGGGACTATCCGGGCTTTTTCCAGCTGGCCCTGGAAGAAGATCATCCCGGCGCGGTGGCCCTGTTCGTGGCCGGCTGCGGCGGGGACCAGAACCCGCTGCCGCGGCGCAAGGTGGAGTACGCCAAAGAATATGGCCGCCGCCTGGCCGATGCGGTCAACCAGGCCATGAAGAAAGGCTTGCAGCCCCTGAAGCCCACGCTGGAGTTCCAGTACCGCGAGGTGCCGCTGGCCCTGGCCCATGTGCCCAGCCGCCGGGAACTGCAGCAGGACCTGAAAAGCAAAAACGTTTACATCGTCCGCCGGGCCAAGTTGCTGCTGGAGCAGTTGGACCGCCAGGGACGCATCCCCGGCGAGTACCCCTATCCGGTGCAGTCCTGGCTCTTGGGCGGCGAGTTGCTGTGGGTGTTCTTGGGCGGCGAGGTGGTGGTGGACTATTCGCTGCGGCTGCACCGCGAGTTGGAAGGGCCGCTGTGGGTGGCCGGCTACAGCAACGACGTGATGGCCTACATCCCTTCGCTGCGCGTGCTGCGCGAGGGGGGCTACGAGGGGGCCCGGGCCATGATCTACTACGGGTTGCCCTCGCCCTGGGCCTCGGACGTGGAGCTGCGTGTGGTGGAGGAAGTGCACCGCCAGGCGCGCCTGCTGGGCCGCAAAGTAAGGCAGACGGCAGGCAACCAGCGTTGAGCTCCAGCACACCCAGACGCATCGTGTAGGGTGAGAATCAGCGCTTGTTCTTGCATCGGCCAGCCGCGTGCGTGAGCACGCGGTTGTTTGCGTGCCGGCTGGTGCTTGGTTCGAAGCAACCGGGAGCTGATGTTCCCGGCTGGCCGTGACGAGCAAGAATCGACGCTCGTTCTTGCTCCGGCGAGCCCCGGGCTTTAGCCCGGGGAGAGCCGAATAAGCGCTTTTGGTTGTTCTCCTCCGCCAGCTAAAGCTGGCGGCTCGCCATTCAACCGCCGGCTGAAGCCGGCGGCTCGCCGGTTGCAAGAATTGGCGCTTGTTCTTGCCCGGTGCGGAAGCACCCGCGCAAGGCGCAGGCCGCATGGCGCAAGCCGATTCCGTCTCTCCCCGCACTGACGTGCGGGGCTCTGGATCCCTCCAAGCCCCCAAGCCCCCACGCCTCCAAGCCTCCGGTGCGGAAGCACCCGCCGCACCAGCGCACGGCGCAAGCCGTAAGCCATCAATTCAGCAAGTATCCAATTAGCCCCAGTGCCATCAGCACTGCCAGGATCACGCCCACGAAAATGCTGATCTTGATCCACGACAACGGCTTGTCCCCGGTGGCCTTGCCCGTCTGCCCGTTGAGCACGAACCGGTACAACCGCCCCTGGTAGCGGTAGGCCAGCAAATAGACCGGCAGCAGGATCAGGTCGGAGTTTACCTGGCTGAACTCCGACTGGACCGACAAACCGCGGTGGGTGTCCCCGGGCAGGAAGTCGGCCACTTCCTCCACCAGCAGCTTGTGGAAGAAGTCCAGGCACCGTTGCTGGGCTTCTTCCTGTTCCACCGTGTATTCTTCGGCCAGCCATCCGGCCAGGTACCCCGGCTGGAACCGCTTCAGGGCCGTAAGTTGAAACGGCTTGATCTCCTCGGCCACTTCCTGCGGCAGGCCGCGACTGCCCGAAACCAGGTAGCCGCTCACGTAGCGATGATACAAGCCGGAAAGGTGCCACCATTCGGTTTCCCGCACTTGCCGGGTGCGCGTGACCGGCTTGCCGTTTTCGTAAGTGGTGTAGGTTTCGGTGCGGTACCAGTATTCGCCGATTTCGGCGTTCCAGCGGCACTGGGCCAAGGCGGAGAAGGACCAAAAGGGGATATAAACTCCGCGGAGTTTTTCAGCCACGCGGGCCGCCTGGGCCAGATCGGAGGGGCGGAACCAGTTCCCTCGGGCCAGCCACTGCTGAAAGCGCTGCCACGCCTGCTGGGGTGTGATGGCAAACCCGATAACGAACTCCACCTCGTGGCGGCCTTTCTCGGGCGAAAAAGGCATCACGTAGGTGGAATCGCAAAACGGGCACACGTAGCTGCGCTGTTGTTGCTCGGTGGCCACCTCCGCCCCGCAGTTGCGGCAGCGGAAGTACTGCCGGGCCGCCTGGGGGGCTGTCTCCTTGCGGGGAAGATGATAGCCGCAGGAGGAGCAGAACTCGTCCAGCGCATCGACCGGCTCGCCACACTGCGGGCAGGTCGTGGCGGCCGCGGCCAGTTGCTGCATATCGGCGGTTTGTTCCTGGCCTGCCGGGATCGCGGAGGGTTGAGGGTTCATCGCTTCTGCCGATCTGCGGAGGGAACTTCCGGGGCTGCTCGTCGTCCGGGGCGAAAAGGCCTATAATCGCTTGCTTACCGGGTTGGTCGATTCCACGGGTCCCGTTGCTGTCCCCTGGGGACCCATTCGCCGAAAACAGGATTTTCTTGCAATGGTGCGCACGCAGCCAGCCGTTCCGCGCTCCTCCCGAGGCCGCCCTGCCGGGCCGCCTCTGGGAGCTCACATGTCCATCGCCGGCGGCTATTACAAGGCCGTGGAGGCGGCGGCCGAGCACGGCTGCGACTGCGTGCAACTTTTTACCAAAAACAACAACCAGTGGCGAGCCAAGCCCATGACCGACGAAGACGGCCGGCGGTTCCGCCGGGCGCTGCGCCGCCTGGGGATCAAATCGCCGCTGGCCCACGCCTCCTATCTGATCAACCTGGCCACGCCCGACGACCGGCTCTGGCGGCGCAGCATCGACGCCATGATCGAGGAGCTGCAACGGGCGGCGCTGCTGGGCATCCCTTATGTGGTGGTCCACCCGGGCAGCTACACCACCAGCAGCGAAGAGCAAGGGCTGCGGCGCATCGCCCAAGCCCTGGACCGCATCCACCGGCAAACTCCCCAGCTAAAGACCCGCGTGGCCCTGGAGACCACGGCCGGGCAGGGTTCCAACCTGGGCTGGCGTCTGGAGCACCTGGCCTGGGTGCTGCGGCACGTGGAGCAGCCCCAGCGACTGGCCTTCTGCCTGGACACTTGCCACCTGTTTGCCGCCGGTTATCCGCTGGCCCCGGCCGCAGAGTACGAAGGGACGATGAAGCAGATCGACCGTTTGCTGGGCCGCCGCCGAGTGAAGGCCATTCATCTCAACGACAGCAAGGGCCCACGGGGCTCGCGGCTGGATCGGCACATGAACATCGGCTACGGGCACGTTTCGCTGGAAGGGTTCCGCCTGCTGCTGAACGATCCCCGCTGGCAACGCACTCCGATGTACCTGGAAACCCCCAAGGGCACCGATCCGGTGACCGGGCTTTCCTGGGACATGCGCAACCTGGCCCTGCTGCGG
>JALSGI010000561.1 GCA_026982835.1 Planctomycetota bacterium
GGTGCGGGCGGTCAGCTCCGGGCGGCCCATCGACCCGCAGTCGTAAAGCACCGTGCGCCCGTCGGGCAGATGCACCGCCACGCAGAGCCCATGGCCCAGGCTCAGGAAGTGCACATGCACGCGGTCCCGGGCAAGCCGGGGGGTGAGCAGATCGGCTGCCAGCACCAGCGACCAGAGGGCCACGAACACCCCCAGCCCGCGGCCCCGCCAGCGAGAAGAGCCCAGGTACCAGAGAGCCAAACCCGCGTAAAACAGTAGCACCGTGGCGGCTCGCGGCCCGGGCACGAATGTGTGCGTGCCGGGCACCTGAGCCACCAGGCCCACCACCTGCTGAATAAGCTGCAAGGCCCAGGAGGCCACCAGCCCCCCAAGCCACGCCGCCGGAGGGCACCACCAGCCGAAAACCAGCACCCCGAGGGAGCCTAGCAGCGCCGCGGCCACCGGAAGCGAAAGCAGCACGGTAAGCGGCACGGCCACGGGGGCCACCAGGTGAAAGCGATGGGCCACCAGCGGCAGCGACACCAGCCACAGCAGCCCTGCGGCCAGCAGCCCCCGTCCCAGCCAACGGCCCAGTGTCCGGGCGGCTCGCACCGGCCAGGGGCGCGTTTGCCGCACGAGCCGCTGCAAGGCGTCGTATTGCCGCCATCGGTTCCACCAAGGGGCCAAGGCTCCCAGGGTGCCTACGGCCAGGAAGGAAAGCTGCGGACCCACGCGGAACAGGTCGGCCGGGTTCAGCGCAAGCACCACCAGCGCGGCGGCGGCCAGGGTGTTCCAGGGCCGCTGCGGCCGGTAGAGCCAGTAGCTGGCCGCGGTAATGAGCACCAGCACCGTGGCCCGCACGGCCGATGGCGGCGCGCCGGTCAAGAGCGTATAGGCCAGCGTGCCCAGGCACACCAGCACCAGCGCCAGCCGGCGCGGCAGCAGCCCCCAGCGCAACAGCACCAGCAGCACCACGGCCAGCATGCCCACGTGCAGCCCGGAGATGGCCAGAAAGTGAATCGTGTTGGTGCGAAAGAACGCATCGGTGGTTTCGTAGGGCACCTGGCGGCGCGCTCCCAGCAAAAGCGCAGCGGCAAGCGGCGTGGCCTGGGGCTCCACGTACCGGGCCAGAAGCTGTTGCCCCTTTTGGCGAAGCAGGGCAAGCACCCGTCGGGGGGAGAAAAACGAACCGCGGCGGCGAAGCGCCACGGCCTGGGGCAGCTCCACGCGCAAATAAACACGCACCCCTTGGGCTCGGGCGTGGGCCTGGGCGTCCCACTGCCCGGGGTTTGCCGGCGGAGCGTAGCGGCCCAACTGGCCCAGCAGCTCCACCTCATCGCCCGGGAGCAGTGGCTCTTGCAGCTTGGGGCTCGCCACGCGCACGCGCCCCGAGCAGGGGTGCCAGGAACGGCCGATGCGCACTTGCCGCGCCTCGATCAGCCAGCGGAGGCTCTCCTGGGCCCGGGGCCGAAGCGGCGAAGGCTCCACCGCCGGGCCCGGCTGCGGCACCGAAAGCACCCGCCCACGCAAGGCCATCGGCTGGGGGTATTCCTGGGCCAGATGCACCAGGTGATCCGGCGGCAGATAGTACCAGTGGCGATGGTGCCAGTAGGCTCCCAGGGCGGCCAGGGCCCCGGCCAGAAAGAGCCAGGCTGAGGTCATGCATCGCAGCCGAAACAGCACCCCCCAGCCCAAAAGCCCAACGCCGCACAAGGCCAGCCACGCCCGGAGCGATAACGGCCAGTGACGATCCAGCACCATCCCGGCACAAAGGGGCACCAGCACCAGCACCAGCGGGTGGTAGCGCCAGGGAGGGCTTCGGCCCGCGGCGGGCAAGGGGTTGGTTTTGGCCTCGGGCTCCTCGTCCCGGCAAGCAGGCGAGGGTTGCATCGGTGGTATGTCGGTTGGCGGAGCACGATGGGCCGGTCTCCCCGCACGCACATGCGAGGCTGCCGGCTTGCTGTTGCGGCTGTTCGCTTATTCTTGCGCCGGAGCGGAAGCGCCGGCGAGCCCCGGGCTTTAGCCCGGGGATATCCAAATGAACCGCCGGTTTGCCGGTTTTTCTCCGCCAGCTGAAGCTGGCGGCTCGCCGTTGTCTGTGAAAATCAACGTTTACTCTCTCGCCGGCGAGCCGCGTGCGTGAGCACGCG
>JALSGI010000562.1 GCA_026982835.1 Planctomycetota bacterium
CTTACGCTCCCGGCTCGCTGTTCAACCGCCGGCTGACGCCGGCGGCTCGCCGTTTCGAGAATTAACGCTTGTTCTGGCAGTGGAGCGGCAGCTCCGGGAGGGCGAACCTCCTGGCGAGCCGCAGGTTCACTATCCACGTTGTTTCTCACAAACGCGTTTTGTTCCTGCCCGGTGCGGAAGCACCTTGCGCAAGTCGCATGGCGCAAGCCGCAAGCCGATCGCACCGGCGGCTCGCCAAGCGGGCCGGTGTGCTCTAGCATGGGGGGCCAGGCTGAGCCGGAGTTTCCTGTTCCCCCCTTCGATCAAGGAGCATGCCGTGAGCCTCAAACAGCACCTTGTAAAACAACTGAACCTGGCCCGAGGGTTCACCGAGCAACTGTTCCAGCAGTTCCAATCGCCCCAGGAGTGGACCACCCAGGTGTTCCCTGGAGCCAACCACCCGCTGTGGGTGGCCGGGCACCTGGGCTTTGCGGACAACTACGCCCTGGGACTGCTAGCCCCCGAACAAGTGGAAGAACCCGACGGCTACCGGGAGCTGTTTGGCATGGGCTCGCAGCCGCAAGGCGACCCGGGGGCTTACCCGCCGGTGGAGGAAGTGCTTGGGTTTGCCCGGCAGCGGCGGCAGGCGTTGCTGGAGGCCCTGCAAGGGATGGAGGAAGAGCAACTTGCCCAAAAGCTCCCCGAGGGAGCCCCGGAGATGCTATCCACGGTGGCCGACCTGTTTGCCTTCATCGCCTGGCACGAGGGGCTACACACCGGGCAGGTGAGCGTGGCCCATCGCTCGCTGGGCCGCAAGCCGCTGGTGGGCTAGGGAGGACATGCCCCCGGCATCTTCGGCCGGAGATTCAGCGGAGCAGCTTCCAGCGGGCCTGCCGCAACTGGGCCTTGGGATGCCCTGCCCGCAGCTCGTACCACACCGTTAGAAGCGAGCCGTCGTCCAGCTCCACGGTGCTGGGATAGCCCAGGTCGCCCCCGGTCCCCTGGTCGTAGATCACCAAGGGCTCGGACCAGGTGCGGCCATGATCGCGGGAAATCCGGGCCTGCACCCCGAACGGCTTGCGGCGGTGGCCGTAGCTCATCAGCAGTGTATCGTCGCGCAGCCGCAGCAGGTGGGAGGGCAATCCCCACACCCCGATGGCCCGGGGCTTGCTCCACGTGCGGCCGCCGTCGGCCGATTCGCACTGAAGGGTTTCGCGGTAGTTTTTGGGATTGTGGTTGCGGATGTGGCAGACGATCCGCCCATCGGCGGTTTCCACGGCGTGCAGCTCGTGGTAGTTGCGTGCCCGGTCGCCGTCGCGCGGGGGGATGACCGCCTGGCGGTGCCAGCTGCGGCCGTCGTCCTGGGAGATGCACACCTCCACGCGATCCCTATGCCGCCACAGGTCCTTGCCCGCGTAGAGCAAACGCCCGTCGCTTAGCTGGATGGGTCCGTGGGGGCTGTTGACCTGCGCATCGTAGCGGGCGCTCCAGGTCACCCCGCCGTCGGTGGAGCGGAGCATCCACACGCCCAGCTCCTGCTTGCGTTGCAGGGGGGAGATGCGGTCGCGGGCGGCACTCCAGCGGAGGTAGGTTTCCCGGGTGAAGCGAGCCCGGGCCATGAAGTCCTCGAAGGCTAGCGAGGTGAAGGTGGTCACCAGCAACGTGCCTTTGGCCGTCTCCAGCACGCCGGAGTCGCGGTCGTCGATGGGGCTGTCCAGCAGCACCCGCGGCCAGCTCCAGCTTTGGCCCTGGTCCTTGGACCGCATCAGCTCCACGCGGCCGAAAGGACAGACGTGGGCTTCGCGCCCGCCGGAATAGACCAGCAGCAGCTCGCCGTTTTTGCGTCGGGCGAGCGTGGGCCAGCCGTGGTAGTTGTGCCGCTGGTGGCTGATGGTGTCGATCTGCTCCACTTGCAGGCTCACCTTGCCGGCGGCTCGCCCGGGACGCGGGAAACCGAAATAACCAGCCGCGGCAAGCGAACCCAGCAGGAAACCGCGACGCGAGAAGGCTCGGCTCATGGAATGCTCTCCTTCGTGTTGTGTGGCGGATTAGCCTCCGGGAGCTTACGCTCCCGGCTCGCTGTTCAACCGCCGGCTGACGCCGGCGGCTCGCCGTTTCGAGAATTAACGCTTGTTCTGGCAGTGGA
>JALSGI010000563.1 GCA_026982835.1 Planctomycetota bacterium
CCCTCTGCTGCAAGAGCCCCGTTGGGCCAGGCTCCGCCGCCTGGTGCTTCGCCGCTACGGGGAGGTGATGGACCTGAGCCACGTGGGCTAGCCGGAGGCGAACAAAAACCAGCGTATGTTTTTGTTCCCGCCAGCCGCGAGTGTGAGCACGCAGTTGTCTTGCCGCTGGCGCTGGTTCTTGCAGCCGCGAGCCGTGGGCATAAGCCCACGGAGAGCACGGCAATCCTGCGCCGCTTTCTTATCGTCTCCGGGAGTTAAAGCTCCCGGCTCGCTCTCTAACCGCCGGCTGACGCCGGCGGCTCGCCGGTTGGTGTTCGAGTCGGCGCTTATTGTGACTTTGGCGAGCCCCGGGCTTTAGCCCGGGGAGAGCCGAACAAACACCAGTGTGTCGATCTTCTCCGCCAGCTGAAGCTGGCGGCTCGCCGCTCAACCGCGGGCTTACGCCCGCGGCTCGCCACCCCTCCAAGCCCCCAGGCCCCCAGGCTCCCACGCCTCCACGCCCTCCGCCAGCCGGGCTGCAGTCACTGCTTATCGCTTCCCCGGCGGGGCCTCCGGCACCGGAGGCAGCAGATCCTGACGGGTGCCGGCCACAAGAGGCAGCCGAAGTTCAGCGGTGGAGGCACTGTCGCTCTTGGAATCAGCTACCAGCACCAGCCAGCGGCGATCCTTGCCGAACACGTGCAGCCGCAACAGCCGGGTCAGCTCCGGGGTGAGTCCTTCCTCGGGGGTGCCCAGCAGCAGGGCTCCGATCTGTTGGACCACTGGCTCCCAGTTTTGCGAGATCTTCTTGAGGGCCTGCTGAGTCTGGGGGCTGGCTAGCGCCTGCTGCACGGCCTGGTGCAGCCGGGGGTTGTTGACCACCACCTCCTCGAACACTTCCCAGAGCAGCCGCCGGAACTGTTCATCGGCCGCCAGGGCCTGCAAGCCCTGCTGCAAGGCTTCCCGCACGCGCGGCCGCTGGAGGGCTTGTTCCATGATCCGCTGTGCCGTTTGGATCAGCTCCCGGGAGCGCCGCTTCAGCACGGGGATGGCTTCTTGCTCCAGAAACTGCTCGAACTCCCGCTCCACCCGGTTGCCGGAAGTGATCTTGTCCAGCACCGCGGCGGTGCCGAACCGCCACAGGCTCACCCGGTCCCAAAGTTCCATGCCGATCTGCTTGGCCAGCGGAGTGGCTTGCTGTTGGGCCAGGGGAAAGACTTCTTCCTGGAGCACGGGCAGCAGGTGTTTTTCCAGCACGTTTTTTTCCCAGCGCCGGGCCAGCTGGCGCAGTTGGGGCTCTCGCCGCCGGAGCTGGCGGGCCAGGTCCTCTTGCAGCACGGCCAGGGTCTGTTTCAGCGTGTGTTCGATCACCGGACGCAAGGTGTCGAACATTTCGCGTTTGTGCCGGTTCCAGTGCTGGGCCAGCAGGCGTTGCACCTGCTGTCGCTTCCGCGGAGGAAAGAGCATCTGCATCCCGGCGGCAAGGGACAAGTCGGCCCGGTAGTGTTCCAGACGCACCGCCCCCTGGAGCCGAGCGTCGGGGGTGAGATAAACCATCCCCCGGGCGAACTCCCCTTGCAGGTGCTGGTCCCCCTGGTCGTCCGCCAGGGCGTACACGTGGCCCACCAGCACCAACTGCCCCGGTTCGGCTTCCTGGTACACCGGGTCCCCCACCCGCAGTGGCAGCCGCCGAGGATTTGCAAACGGCAGCCAGTGCCCCTGGGCGGTGGCGGCCTGCCACAGCTGCCCGGGGGTGCCGGAGGTGTGGCCTGCGACGGTAGCCGTTGAGCGGAATACCCACAGAGCCGCCGCGCCTAGCCCCAGCCAGAGGGCCAGTCCCAACAGAATCCGAACTGCCCGGTGCATGCGTGATCCCCGTTCGGCTTGTGGAAAAATCCGGAAACGTGTTTATTCTGCTCCGGGAGCTTACGCTCCGTACGTGTTTAGCCAGCTAGCACACTGTTGGTTCGACGCTTCCGCACGAGGCGTAAATAAGCGTTTATTCTTACAACCAGCGAGCCCCCGACTTCAGCTGGCGGAGAAGATCAACACACTGGTGTTTGTTCGGCTCTCCCCGGGCTAAAGCCCGGGGCTCGCCATTGGCCAGTGGCCATTTGCCGCTGGCCGCCCTCGGACGAT
>JALSGI010000564.1 GCA_026982835.1 Planctomycetota bacterium
CCGACCAGCAGAGGGGCGTTCACCCGCTGGGGCACGTCCAGGAACACAAACAGCACCAGCGCCCCGGCCAGGAACACCATGCCCAACCGCGGCAACAACCAGCTGCGGAGCCGAAGCCCCAACCACAACACCACCGCCCCTTGGAAAGCCCAACTGGGCATCAGCCAGTCGGACCAGTGATCTCCCAGGGTCAGCACCGGCACGACGGCGGCCGCAAGCGCGGCCAGGGCTACGCTTGCAGCCCAAAGACCCGCATCCCGAATCCGGGCATAAAGCAGGTAGGCAGCCTGTGCGGCGTAAAAGAGCATCATGCTTGCAGGCAGCAGGGCACACCAGCGCGTGGAGTGTCCGATGTACTCCAGCCAGCGGTAGCTCAGCCACCCTCCCACAAAGAACAACACGGCGAAGTTGCCCAGCAGGATGGAAATATCCAACAGGTTGCTGGGCAGTTTCAAGAACAAGTGTCGCACCACCGCCAGGGCCGAAAACAGCACGAACAGTCCAGCCAAGAAAGGAAACACCTCCAGGTAGTTCTCCAGGCGGTAGCCCCGCAGGGAGTAAAACACCAGGGCGTAGATACCGTGGAAGGCCAGCAAGTAAAGCACCGGCCAGTCTTTCCACAGCGAAACCAGGATCACCCCCGCTCCCAGGGCCAGCAGGTAGGTGTTCAGCCCGATGTAGTGAACCGTGCCCGTGTGCAGCACCACCGGCGTAAGCAGCCCCAGCAGCAATCCCAGCACGGCCATGAGCATGGTGTCGTAGAGCACGGCTAACAGGCCGGCCAGCAGGGCCACGACCACCATGAGGGCAAAGGCCGTGGGCACTGTGCTGATGAGCTGGTAGAAGTTGGCCGCGGCATAGACCGAGAAGTAAAGCACCGCCACGCCGCCCCCCAGCAACCCCTGGGCCAGCAGGTGGTAGCGGCGGCCCAGCAGGGACACACCCCCGGCGATCATCAGCATCCCGGCCGTGGCAGCCAGCACTACTCGGGCAGCCTCCGAGATCCACCCTTGCTGGATCGAATAGCGGAGGAAGAACCCGATGCCCAACACCAGGATCACCACGCCGAGGCGCACCAGCCAGTGCGTGGCCAGGGCGAACTCGTAGGAAGAGCCTTCCACCCCCCGCTGATCCCCCACGGTGATCCAGTTCCACACCTGGCGGAGCACGTCGCGGGCGGCCTGTTCAAAGCGACTGCGGCGGCGCGGCTCCTCGGGCAGGCCGGCCAGAGCAACCGGCAGAGGCTTCTGCGAAATGGCCGTTTCTTCCACTGAGGTGGCACTGGGGGCCGGCGCGACAGAGTGCGAGGGAGCCGGTGTGGCCGGAGCCGATTTTGCTGCAGGAACCGTCTCGGCAGCTGGCCGCTGAGGAGACGGCGCAGCGGCCACGGCGGCTTGGCGTGGGGGTTCTTTCCGGGCCGGGGAGATCGGGGCGGCCGGGGAAGCAGGGGCAGCGGTAGCCTCTTCGGGCGGGGCCGCCTTGGCCGGGGGCTTCGTCGCAAGGGTTTCCAGGCGATGAAGTGACCGCACCAGCACCTGGAAACGCTGTTGCTGAATCTCTTCCCACTGCTCCAGTCTTTCCTGCATCCGGCGCACCCGGATCGCAAGCACCACCAGGGCAACGGCAACCCAAACCGCCAGCACCACCATCACCCAAGTCATGTTCACCTCCTCCCAAAGGACCCAGGCCGACAAATGCCCGGCACGACGCCCAGGTCCAGGTGGCTTGTGTGGTTGGGGTTTCCAGTAACCTCAACGCAGCCCCTGGCGGCAAAACCGCACGGATGCAACGCCCCCCGGTTGTTTTCTCCCAGGGCACATGCCCACCGGCTTTCGCCTAATCGATTGTCACGGGCCGCCCCCGGCGGGGCAAAAGAATAAATCCGCCACCGCCTGTAAAAAACGAACTCCCAAGTGGCGAAGCACTGGCTGGATCGTCCGTTCCCTTGGGCGTATGCTCCACGAGCCTGCATGGCCGCCCGGCAACCTGGTGCCCGAAGCGATCGCTTTCCGAAAACCAGGACGGCTCCTAGAAAAAAAGCCGCTTGGGGCACGAGAGCCCAAGCGGCTTCTATCGTGGTAAATCGGGCCCACTGCTCTGTTCCGCCCG
>JALSGI010000565.1 GCA_026982835.1 Planctomycetota bacterium
CATTGCCGGGGTTAGCCTTGACACAGATTTGGCGAGCGTGCGAGCCGTTGAGTAAATCATTGGACACTCTGAACCAGGCGTGCGAAGGCCTGTTACCATCCTGCGGCTTTCCATCCCTCCCCCGTATCCCATTCCCGTGTCCCCCCCACTGGTTCACACGCGCACCGCTGCGCAACCTGTAGCTCATCTCACCACCCGGCGCCCAGCGCGGCGGGTGCCCCATAGCCGTGTTATCCGACCAAGGCAGCCTGCCCGTGCGCTTCAAGCACACCACATATTCCCAGTCGGCACGAAACCAATCGTCGCCGCCAGAACCAGGAATCCCGTTCTTCACCCAAGCACAGGGGCGATAAAGTTGGTGCTCCCCACCACGCTTGTACCATTCCCACATCAAACCCTCGACCGCAGGCCAGTAGCAACGGCCCCTGGTCACGCCTGCCGCCACCCACAGAACCGGCCCACGGCATACACGCTGAGCGGCCTCCGAAACCCCCAACATCCACTCCACCCACTCAATACAGCCACGCTGAGCATCTATCCCGTATGTGCGAGCATCGCAATAGGGCGGACTGCCAAACACAAGATCAACACTCTCGGGCGGAAGGCGCTTCATTACATCCAAACAATCACCGAGAAGCAACGTACAGCCGTCAGGGCAGCTGCACTTGCCGCGAAAACCATTCTTGCACCTTTCGCAGACTGCATTCTGTGGCTTTCGCATCAACACACCTCCGCAAACATCACCAGCCGCTCGGCCAATGCCACCAGGTCCTCTAGCGGCACAATAGCCAGCCACTCCCGTCCGTCGGCTCGATAAAGCACCACAGGGATTCTCGGATGGGCGTCCCGGCGAGCCTGATTCATTGCATGGTAAATGCGCAGCATCCTGGTTCGCCTCAACGCAAATTGCACGCCCGGGATGTCGGTGATAATGCCCAACGATCCCAGGCTTCTTTTTCGCTTGGCCGGAATCCCAAGCAAGCGGCGAATCTCAGCCAACTCTTGCAGCTTTTTGTTGCGAGAGTCAGGCATCGTCGGTCTCCCGCGCCATGGCTTGCTCGATCTCCTTCACAGCCCAGCGGACCTGCGACCGCACGGCGTGGGCTGTTGCCAAGCGGCACTCTTGGTTGGTTTCCCGGGCCAACTCTTGCAGCCCTTCCTCAACCGCTGCACGAATGTGCCGCAAAGCTCGGCGAACGCGAGCAGTAGGCGTTTCCATGGAAACAATTCGATCCAATTCGCTGTAGGGCATCAAAAAACCTCCTCTGTATCGGATGTGGGCTGTTCGCTTGTGGCCTGAGAGGCAAACTGCAGGTTACCAGACACAGGGCTTGGTTTCGGCCAGTCCGGAGGAAGCAATCCTTCTTGGACAAGAGCCCATCTGGCATCCTTTCCCGGCGGCACCACCAGGTGGTTAAGCTTCAGCCTGGCCAGCCGGCGCGGCCCCAGACCCTCGCGGCCCCACCGATCCCCGGCCGGACAACGGCAAGCCACGGCCACCTCGTAGGGAAAGCGAATCTCCTCGCCACGGCGAAGCTGCGTCACAACCTCCGGGTGGACGATCAGCACCGCGCCGTAGTCCTCGCAGGTGGGGCAGCGGAAGGTCTCCTCGCCGCCGGGAGCGAAGTGTCGCTTGGGCTTGGCTTGCGGCTGCTGGCTTCGGCACCAGTCGCGCACCGCGTACACGTGTCGCTCGGCCCGCAGCGGCACCTCCAAAAGTCCCGTGGCCATCCGCCGGGTGGCTTCCCGGGCCACATCAAGCGGGTAGGGGGAGAGCACTTCCTGCCAGGCGGCCAGCACCCCTTCGGCCGTAGCCGGAGGGGGCAAGCGGCCCAGCCAAGCCGCCACGCCGGGGAAGAACCGGCAGTGGTTCTCGAACCACTGCTGAAACTCATCTGGAGTCATGGCTTGCCTCCTTCCCGCGTTTTGTCAGAGCCTCCAACGCCTTGACCACCGGGCTTTCTTCCGGGGAAGAATCCTGGGACAGCCGCTCGGCCATACTGGTGCGAAGCGAGACGTACTCGTTGGCCACGGCGTAGTTTATCACCCCCTCTAGCGTTTCCACCCGGGGGAACATCCGCAGCAAGGCAGCTGCCCGCTCTTGAGG
>JALSGI010000566.1 GCA_026982835.1 Planctomycetota bacterium
AGGAGCCGAACCGCCGGGCCTCCTGCGATTTCTGGCTCTCCCGCCCGTCCAAGTGCACCGGCAGCCCCACCACCAGAAGCACCGGCCGGTGTTCCCGCACCAGCTGCCGAAACCACGCCGTGTCGGCCTCCGGGCCCCGCCGGCGGTAAACCGCAAGCGGGAAAGCCATCCGTTGCTCCGCATCGCTCACCGCCACCCCGATCCGCACCGTGCCATAGTCCACCCCCAGCACCACCCCCCGGGTGGGCTGGCTTTCCGGCTTGTTTTCACCAGGTTCCGGCTGTGGCATGGTCCAAGGAAGCGACAGGAAGGGGGGAGCACGCGGCCAGGGAAAAAATCCCCCGGGCAACTACTTTCCTTCCCCGATTATTTCGCAAGAATGAACACTCGGAAAGTTCTTCTCTTGCCACGGGCCAAAGTGCCCACCATAACTATACGGCCTTTGCAAAGCATGGCTTCCCGGGGCACCATGTCCGGATCGAAGGCACACCGCGCCACGCTGCTGCGCCCCCGGCAACGGCTGGGCAAATATCGCATCGAAAAACGCCTGGCCGAGGGGGGCTTTGCCGTGGTGTATCGGGCCTACGATACGATCGAGGGGGTACGGGTGGCCCTCAAGGTGCCGCATCCCCACCTGCTCAACCCCCAGGTGTTGGAGAGCTTCCGCCGCGAGGTACGCCTGGCCGCCCGGTTGGACCACCAGGCCATCCTCCCGCTGAAAAACGCCGAGGTGGTAGATGGCCACTTTGTCATCGTTTCGGCCCTGGGCACCGAAACCCTGGCCCAGCGGCTCTCCCGCCGCCTGGCTCTGGCCACCGCGCTGGACTACGGCCACCAGTTGCTGCAGGCCGTGGCCTGCGCCCACCGGCATCGCATCATCCACTGCGACATCAAGCCGGAAAACATCATCCTTTTCCCCGGCAACCGGCTCCGGCTCACCGACTTCGGCATCGCCAAGGTGGCCCGCCGCACCGTGCAAGCCTCCGGCACCGGCACCGTGGGCTACCTGGCCCCGGACCAGGCCCTGGGCCGCCCCAGTTTTCGGTCCGACGTGTTCAGCCTGGGACTGGTGCTCTATCGCATGCTCAGCGGCCACCTGCCCCAGTGGCCCTTCGAGTGGCCTCCGCCGGGCTACCAGCGCTTGCGTCGCCGGGTGCATCCGGAGTTGATCGCCCTGCTCCGCCGGGCGTTGGAGCTGAAACCCCAGCGCCGTTTCCGCGACGCGGTACAGATGCTGGCCGCCTACGAACGGGTGCTCCCTCGAGCCCGCAGCTGGTGGCGCCGCCGTCGCCGGCGCAAAAACCATCAGGAAGACTGGCAACAAGTCCGGTTTCGGCAGTTCCAGCGCAGCTTCGGCGCAGCCCTGGAGGCCCGCCACCGCTGCTCCCGCTGCCTGGGCCCGGTGAGCGAGCCCATGCTGTTTTGCCCCTGGTGCGGTCGCCCCCGGGAAGTGCACCAGCACGGCACGCGCTTCCCGGCCCAGTGCCGCCGCTGCGGCCGAGGGATGAAGCTGGATTGGACCTATTGCCCCTGGTGCTACGGACCCGGCTACCAGCCGGCCGCCACGCGCCACTACACCGACGTGCGCTACCAGGCCCGCTGCCCCAACCCCCGCTGCCCCCGCCGCGAGCTGATGCCCTGGATGCGCTACTGTCCCTGGTGCCATCGCAAGGTGCGGCGACGGTGGCAGCTCCCCGGCAACACGGCCCGCTGCCCGCACTGCCGCTGGGGCGTGTTGCGCCAGTTCTGGTCCTACTGCCCCTGGTGCGGCAAGCCCCTCCAGGTGCCGTAACCTCCAGGTGGAACCTCTCCCCGGCGGCGGCCACGCGGTAGTTGTCCCCCGGCTGCATCGTCACCTGAAAATCTACTGTGGCGCGGCACTATGGCCGACCAGAGGGTGCAAGCTCCTTGGGGAGCTTACCAGCCCGTTGAACAATACTCCTTCGCTGCGCAAGTCCTTACCGGAGTCAGGGAGCAGTCAAACGGAAAGGGCAAAAACGAATCGGGGAGAAAAAGACCGTTTCATCACAAAAACGGACTTTTCAGGGTAAAGTCGAAAATCTAAATACAGCAAAAACGCACGCCACACCCCTGCCAGGCCCCGC
>JALSGI010000567.1 GCA_026982835.1 Planctomycetota bacterium
AACTCCCGTGCCCCCGCTAGCGCAGGTCCAGCTCCAGGTCGGGCGCTGCGCCGGCTTCCAGCGTGCTGGGCGCTTGTTCCCCTTCCAGGGCGGGGATGTGCAGGTAGATTTTGTCCTCCAGGATCTCGTTGAGGACGATCTCCATCGGGTGCTCGCCTTTGGCCAGGGGGGGAGCCCCTTTCATCAGGGCCACCAGGCGTTTCTGGATCAGGGCCGAGAGCTTGAACCGGCCGCCTACTTTCTTGACGATTTCTTCTTCCTTCAGTGCGTCGAACATAGGGCTCGAACCCTCTCCTGTTACGAGGAAGCGGCGAATATTCCCTTTTTCCGGGACTGGGCGGGGGGGTCCCGGAGAATCAGCTCTCCGAACTTGGGGCCGCAGGCGCCTGCTGGTGCAGGATGCGTCGCAGCTGCTCTAGCGCTTCGTCTATTTTGTCATTTATGACCAGGTATTGGTAGAGGGTTTGCTGCTGCCATTCTCGCCGGGCGGTTTCCAGGCGGCGTTGCAGGGCCTGCTCGTCCTCGGTTCCCCGGCCGCGCAGCCGCCGCTCCAGCTCTTCCCAGCTTCGGGGCCGGACGAAAATGGTGGTGGCCTGCGGAAAATGCTTCAGCACCTGCTGGGCACCCTGCACGTCGATCTCCAGCACCACCCATTTTCCTTGCCGCAGGTGTTCTTCCACCGGCTGCCGGGGCGTGCCGTAGTAGATGCCCGGATACACCTCGGCCCATTCCAGCAGCTGGCCCTGCTGAATCTGCCGCCGGAACTCCTCGGGGGAGAGGAACCAGTAGCTTTTGCCGTTTTGTTCTCCGGGTCGCGGAGGCCGGGTGGTGGCCGAGACGGAGACCCATACCTGCTCCGGCTCGGCCTGGGCCAGGCGGCTCACCAGCGTGGTTTTGCCCGACCCGGAAGGACCCGAAACAATCACCAGCTTTCCCTGGGGAACACTCATCAGGCGAACAGGACTTGCAGGGGAAGAGGCGTTCGGCGGCACTTACTCCACGTTTTGCACCAGCTCGCGGATGCGTTCCACTTCGGCCTTGGTTTCCACCATCAGGTGGGCGATGCGGCTGTCGTTGGCCTTGGCCCCGATGGTGTTCACCTCCCGGAGCATCTCCTGGGTGATGAAATCCAGCTTGCGGCCCACGCTGCCGTCGGTTTGCATGGCGCGGAGGAACTGCTCCAGGTGGCTTTCCAGCCGCACCAGCTCTTCGGAAATATCGGCCCGCTCGGCAAACAGGCTCACCTCCCGCAGCACATCGGCGGTGTCCAGTTGCACGTCCAGGTCGGCCAGGGTGCTGCGCACCCGCTCCAGCAATCGTTGGCGGTACTCGGGGGCCACCTGCTGGGCGCGCTGGGCGATCTGGGTCACCAGTTGCCGGATGTTGTAGCAGTGTTGTTGCAGCTCGCGGGCCATGGCCTCTCCCTCGCGGCGGCGCATCTGCTGCAGTTGCTCCACGGCTTGTTGCAGCGCCTGTTCCACCAGCGGCCAATCGGCGTGCACGTCGTGTTCCAGCAGCGTTTCGTCCACCACGCCGGGCAGCTCCAGCAGGTCTTCCGGCTCCACGAGTTCGGGCAGTCCCCACTGGCGGCGCAGGGCGAGCAACTGTTCGCGGTAGGCTTCCAGGGCCGTGGCGTTGAGGCGGAACTGTTCCGGCTGCACGGTGCGTCGCACCTGGAGATAGACCGTCACCGTGCCGCGGCGGATGTGCCGCCGCAGAAAGTGTTCAATCTCGCTTTCCAGCAGGTTGTAGCCGTTCTGGGTGCGCAGGTGCAGCTTGAAGTAACGGTTGTTGACCGAACGCACCTCCACATGCACCGACACATGCTGGTGCTTCAACTGCCCCTGGCCAAAACCCGTCATACTCAACAGCAAAGCACGAGACTCCCTGGCTGGCGGCGGAGCCGGGGCGGGGCGAGCCGGCACCCGGGGGCTGGAGGCCGCTTAGGGTTGGGAATCCGGGGAGCCGTCCTGGGAGCCGGAGTCGGCGGAAGAATCGCCGGCGCCGCCGGGTGGCTGGTCGCTTTGTTGGGTGGCCGCCGGCTGGCCCGATCCGGACCCTTGCAGCTCCAGCTTGCCGGTCCCCCGGTAGCTGAAGTAACTGAG
>JALSGI010000568.1 GCA_026982835.1 Planctomycetota bacterium
TCCACGGCCTGTTGGGGATGGTCCACCAGCAGGGCCAGCCCCCAGTTCATCAACAGGGCGGCTTCTTTCTCCGGTTCCATCTGGATGGCTTTGCGGAACAGGGGCCTGGCCACCTCCGGCTTGCCCGCCTGAATGGCCACCAGGGCCGCAGCCACCACGGGGCCGAACTGGGCCTTTTGCTGCTCCACCTGCTGGGTGATGTGTTGTAGCAGTTTCTCCACCAGGGGTTTTTGCTTCAACAGCTCCTTCAGCTCCTCTTCCACCAGGTCCAGCTCCCCGGCCACGTCGATGGCCCGGCCCAGCGTTTGGGCCAGCAGAGGGACATCCTCGGCGTGGATCGCGCAGCGGACCAGCAGCCGCAACGCCTCGGCCACCAGGGGGGCGTGGTCCGGGTTGGCCTTCAGGTCGGCTTGGCTGACCTGCTGCAGCGGCTCGGTGGCTTCGGCCCACCGCTTGGCTTCCACCAGTCTCCGGCCCAGGAACAAGGCCAGGTAGGGGTTTTTCGGGTCGTTTTGGTGTAGCTTCCTCAGCTGGGCGAGCAGGTCTTGTTTGCGGCCCAGCTTCTCCAGCACCTCCCCCAGCAGCTGGTATGGCTGCATGCGGCGGCTGGTGGCCTTGCGTTGGAAGTACTGCTGCAGGTGTTCCAGCGCTTTCTGCGGCTGGTTTCGCCGCAGGGCCAGTTGGGCCTGGTGGAACAACCAGGTGGGCCGGTCGCGACTGACCGCATGGGCGGTGCGGAACGCTTCCTCGGCCCGGTTCAGCTCCCCGGCTTCCAGGAACGATTGCCCCATCAGGCGATAGGTGGCCGCGGCGTTGCCCAGCAGCCGGGCCCGGATGCGGGCCGTGATGCCGTACTGTTTGGCATGTTCCAGGGCATGCAGCACTTCCCGGAACGCCTTGGCCGCCTGCTGGTGCTTGCCTTGCAGGGCGTAGAGCTTGCCCAGTTGCATGACGATCAACACGTGTTGGGCCGTTTTTTTCTCGTGCGGCCCTTCCAGCTCCAGCACGCGGCGGTAGAACTGGGTGGCCTTTTCCAGTTTTCCGGCCTGAGCCAGAAAATCGGCCAGCACCTGGAAAAACCGCCGGTTCTGCCCGCCCAGCAAGGCCGCTTTTTCCGCATAGCGGATCGCCTGTTCGGCCCGGTTCAGCCGAAAAGAAAGCGCCACGATCTCTTCCAGAATGGGATACGAGCCCGGATCGAGCCGAAACGCCCGCTGGTACATGGCCAGCGCTTGGGCCAGCTTCCCTTGGCGCTGCTTGATACGGGCTGCGGCGTAGAGGGCCTGGGCCTTCAGGCGGTCTTCTTCTTCCGGGCTGCGGGGAAGCGGCGGCAGGGTTTCTTCGATCCGGTCCAGCACCAGCGGGGCCGGTTGTTTTTGGGAGGAAGCAGGCGGCGGGGCTACCAACGGCAAACCACCCCAGGCCGAAGACACCAGCACCGCCACACCTAATCCGAACCAACCGATGTGCCTGATCATGTTCGCAAGGTCCTTGCCGGAAGAAACGCCAGGTTCCCTGGGACCCGTCCCGGGAACTAGATTCTCGGGCAACGGGCAGCCGTAGCTCTCAAGGCTACCCTTTCATTTTAACAGCCACTAAGAAACCCTGCCACGTGAGCCTGGCCCGAGGGTTCTCCAGCAGAAAAAGCCAGCGGCTTGTTGTGATTAGCGAAAATCAGCCCCGCTGTTGCCCCGGTGCGGAAACCTCTGCCGCACGCTGCGCCTCGGGGTTTGCATCGGAGCGGAAGCTCCAGCGCCCGGCGTAAGTTGCACGGCGCACGCCGATTCTCGCCGCCTCCCCCCGCTTACGCGGGGGGCTCTTGTTAGGCAAGTTGACGCTTTTGCTCGCCCGGTGCGGAAGCACCCGGCGCAAGCCGCACGCCGCACGCCGCACGCCGCAAGCCGTTTCTTGCCCCGGTGCGGAAGCACCGGCGAGCCGCGTGCGTGAGCACGCGGTTTGGAACTATAGGGCTATTGCTTCGTTTAGAGCAACCGGGAGCTTACGCTCTGGTTGTTCTACACATCTTGCCCTGGGGAGGCGCGGCTCCCGGGGCCGAAGGTCCGCCAGCACTGGGCCATGTCCAACAGCCGTGTCATGCCTCGC
>JALSGI010000569.1 GCA_026982835.1 Planctomycetota bacterium
GCGATGCTCAGATCCAGTTGCAGCCGCTGGGGGGAAACTCCGGCTGCCTGCACGGCCCGCACCAGCCGACGCAGCTCTTCCACCCCTCGCTGGCCGGTTTCGCTGGCGCCGACCAGTTGCTGGGCCTGGGAAAGCACACGGTTCCAGTCCCCCTGGATTTCGGCCAGGTGGAGCACTTGCTGGATTTGCTCCTGGGTGGCACCGGTGGAGCGGGCCATCTCTTCGGCCACGCGCTGCGCTCCCACCTTGGGCAGCTTGTCCAGCGCCCGCAGCACGGCCGTGGCTTGCCGGTGCAGTCCCACGTGTTCCAGCAGCCCGTTGAGCACCCGGCGGTTGTTCACCCGGATGGTAAACTCGCGGAATCCCAGGGCGAGCATCAGGTCGTGGATCACCAGGGCCGTTTCGATGTCGGCGGTGAGGCTTTCGGTGCCCACGGTGTCGAAGTCGCATTGCACGAACTCCCGGTAACGCCCCCGCTGGGTGTTCTCTCCCCGCCACACGGGAGCGATGTGGTAGCGTTTGATCGGGGCGCCCAGTTGCTGGTAGTGCTGGGCCACAAAGCGGGCCAGGGGGACGGTTAGATCGAACCGCATCCCCACCCAGCGGCCGCCGTGGTCCTGGAACTTGTAGAGTTGCTTGTCGGTCTCCTCGCTCCCCTTGCCGGTGAGGATTTCCAGGTACTCCAGGGCGGGGGTGTCGATGGGAGCGAACCCGTAGCTGCGATAGACGCTGCGGGCGGTGTCGATCAGCTGCTCGCGGGCCAGCATGGCCTGCGGCAGGTAATCGCGGAACCCCTTGAGCGTGCGTGGCTTGATCCGTTGAGGCACCGTAGGCGTGCTCCTGGCGGGAAGGGCTGCAGGACGATGCAATTCCGTCATTAAACCGCCGCAGCGGTTGCCGGCAAGGTGGCTGTGCACCCCGTGCGACCTTCTATCAGGCTGGATCGCTGTGCAACGCCGGCGAATTGGCGGCGCGGGGGGAAGCAAGATGGTCGGGATCGCGGTCCGGTTTCCTCAGCCCAGAACCGGCAGCAGCGGGGGCTTGGGACTGCGGATCGAGCGCCCCGGCCTCTGGCAAACGGCCTCCTGGTACTCCTGCAACTGTTCGGCCGTCTCGAAGTACCGCTCGTAGGTGTCGGCGTCGTCGTATTCGCAAGTTTCGGTCGAGTAGTCGCGGCAGATTTGCGGGCGCGTTTGGTAGATTCCGCAGCGGTGGTCCGGCTGCAGGTGCTGGCACGGGTTGTGGACCACCAGGTACCAAGTGTCCTCCTCGGTAAAGACGCTGATGTTTTCGTGCAGCAGGTACCAGCGAATGTAGTCGAACTCCCGGGGGGAATGGGGCGGATCGATCGGCAGGGCGATGTACCGGCAGCACTTGGCCGTGCAGTACTCGCAGAGGGAATGTCCGGGAGGCACCTGATCCCGGCGAATGCGGCCGACCGGAGAGCTCATGGTTTTCTATTTCCTTCTGCGAGCGGGCGCCCGGGGGATCAAGAAGCCTTGCGGCGGCGACCCTCCCGACCCCGGCCCGCGGCCGGAAGCTGCTCCGGCAGGGTGACGTCCACCTTTTGCGCGTAGATCAACTGCTGGTTGAACTGAGGAAACTGCCCTTCCACGCGGGCCGAGGAGCCGGGGCGGATCATCCGCACCCAGGCCGGGCCTCGCACGGCCAGCTTCACCTTGGCCGCCGGGTCCAGCGGCACTTGGAAGGTTCGGTTCTTTCGTCCTACCGGGGCCGAGACGAACATCACTCCCTTGCTCAATCGGGTGAGGCGTCCGGCGATGAGATAGCTACCTGGCTTGTCCTCACGGGGTTCCTTCTCCACCTGGTAGCCCACGCGGTTGAGCTGATCCACGGTGAAAATTTCCACTTCCTTGACCGGGGAAAGCACTTTTCCTTTGGCATCCACTTGGGCCACGAAGCGAACCGTCTGCCCTCGCCGTAGCTGACTGACGGGGACCGGACCAGCCACCAACAGGTTGGTCCGGGGGCCGATCTGTACCAGGTACGGCTGCCCGTTCTCCCCCCGCAGCTGCAACACGGTGCCGCGTACCCGACCCACTGTGCCCGTGATGGTGATGCGCGTCATCCGCTGCCGTGGG
>JALSGI010000570.1 GCA_026982835.1 Planctomycetota bacterium
ACACTGCGGTTCCGCCTGCCGCAGGGGAGCGTGGGCGGGTACCGCGTGCTGGTGGATGGCCAGAGCGTTCCCACGCGCCCGGCGGGGACCCATCGCCTGGAGATCACCCTGCCTGCGGCCAAGGCCGGACAGCAGACCCGCTGCGTGGAAATCCAGTACCAGATCCCCCGGGAGAGCCGAGGAGTGCGGCCCCGGCTGGAAATGCCCCAACTGGAAGGCAACGTCTGGGTGGATCGGACCTACTGGCAGGTGATCCTCCCGGCCGGGGCGCACGTGCTGGCCCCCGGAGAAGATTGGGCGCCGCTGCACCGGTGGCAGTGGCACTGGGGCGTGGTGTTCGTGCGCCGTCCGCTGCTTTCCCAGCAGCAACTCGAAGCCCTGTGCCAGGCCACCGGGCTGCCTGCGGCGGCTGAAAGCGGCAACGTGTATCTTTACACCCGACTGGGCGGACCGGAGGCGCTGTCGGTGTGGGTGCTGCCGATTGGCTGGTTGTTGTTCGGGGGCAGCGTGCTGGGGCTGCTGGCGGCCTTGGGCGTTTATCTCTGGCGGCCGCTGCGCCACCCGCTGGTGCTGCTGGCCCTGGCCGCTGCGGCCGTGGTGGCCGTGGCCGCCTGGGGCGAAGGGATCGTGCTGGTGCTGCAAGCCGTGGCCCTCGGGGCCGCTGTCGGCCTGCTGGCCGCGTGGTGGGACTACCGCGGTGTCGCCTGGGACCGGGAACCCACCTCCTTGACCCCGGCGGAGCTGATCTGGGAAGGCGGGTCCACCCGGCCGGAACAGCCCCTCCCTGGCGGCGAGGCTCCTACCGAAGCCATGGACCGACTCATCCCCGTCTCCTCCCAGGAAGACTGAACCGGACGAATCCATGCCGCGAAGTTGCCGTTGGGTGCTGGGGTTGTTGCTGCTGGGCATGTTGGCCGCCGAGGCCCCGGCCCAGTCGCAAACCGCTCCCCCCTTGGCCTTCCGCCGGGTGCATGTGCCGCCGGGGCAGATCGAGTCCCTGCTGCAACGAGAAAAGGACACCCTGCATCCGGTCCCCCCGCAACAATTCGAGCGCCTGCTCTCCGTGGTGCAGAACGCCCCGGTGCTGAGCCAGGAGTCGGTGGGCACCCGCATCACCCGCTGCGAACACACGGTGGAGTATCGCCCCCCGCAAACCTTGCAGGGAACCACGCGGCTGTGGATTCAACACCGGGAAGCGCATCCCGTGCTGCTGCCGCTGCTCCCCTGGAAAGTCGCCCTGCAAGAAGCCCACTGGATCGAAACCGGCCCGGAGCCGCGCCCGGCCGTGCTGGGCACAGGGCCGCGGGGGAAGGTGTTGCTGCTGGTCCAGCGAAGCGGGCAGGTGGAACTGCGCTGGCAACTGCGGGCGGCAAGGCACACGTCTGAGCAAAGCCACTTCGCGCTGGAGCTGCCGCTGGTGCCAGATCAGTCCTACCGCGTGCTGGCTCCTTCCGGCACCCAGCTTCGCGTCCATCCGGCCGGCCTGGTGGAATCGCTTGCCCAAGAGGCCCCCTCCGGGGCGGAATCGCCTGCCGGAGTCGCCTGGCACATCCGCCCGGCCCCTGTCTCCCCGCTGGTGCTTCAGTTCCACCGGCGCCGCCAGGGCCTGGTCGCCACCCCGAGTTTTCGCCAGCACAACCTGGTGCAACTGGCCCCGCAAGGGTTGCAGATGGTCAGCACGGTGGTGTTCCAGGGGGCCGTGCCCCAGGGGCCGCTTCGGTTCCGGGTGCCGCGGCGGCTGGAGGTGCTGCAAGTGGAGCTGGCCGACCAGACCGTGGCGTTCCACCGGCCGGGGCCGGATACCATCGAGCTGAACGCGGAAAATCCGACCTTGCCGGGACAGACGGTTCGGATTCGGGCGGCAGGCCCCTGGGAACTGGAGCAAAAGCTCGCTTTGCCGCAGATTCGGCCCCAGGGAGCCCTGTGGCAATCCGAGCAAACCCAGCTCCACCTGCTTCCCCCGTTGGTGCTCAAACATTGGCAGCTGGCCAAGTGCCGGCAAACTTCCCCCTGGGACGGGCAGTCGGCCACCGTCCAGCACTTCGGCCCGGAAAGCACGATCCAGCTGGTGGTGGGTCCGGCCCGGCCGCAGTGGCGGAT
>JALSGI010000571.1 GCA_026982835.1 Planctomycetota bacterium
TCCGCCAGATACCCCCGCACCACGCCCAGGTAGTACCAAAGCAAATCGTGTTCTGGGTGTTGTTGCACCAACTGGGCCAGGAGCTCTTCGGCCTGCTGGTATTGCCCCTGATCAAACCGCTGGAAAAAGGTTTTCCACTCCGATTCCAGGGGGTCGTCTTTTTCCGGAGACGGCGGGTGGAACAGGAGTCTTCGCACCACCAACGGCACGTGCTCGTTGGACGTCAGCTCTAGCACTTCGTCGGCCAGCTTCCCCCGGTCCGCGACCTCCAGGCGATTGAACAACCGGGCATGGCCCACCCAAGGCAAAAACCACTTTTCCTGGCTGGCAGCCTTGGCCACCAGGTCCATGGCCCGTGCCACCTCTAGGGGAACCTCCTGCGGGCTTTGCTCCAGGGCTCGCTGCAACCATCGCACCGCCATGCGGAACAGCTTCTGCCGCTCCTGGACGTCCTCTTCCTCCACCGCCTGGGCCACCAGCGAAACGGCGCTCCAACCCAGCGGGACCGGATTGTCCGGCTCCTGCTTGACCCACTGCTGAATCAGCTCGTCTCCCCGGTCGTAGCGCTCCAGGGCGTAGTGCAGCTCGATCTGCAACGTGCGCAAGAAGGCGTTGTCCGGGTGCTTTTTCAACAGCCGCTCCACCCGGTCCAGGCAGGCCTGCCGCTGACCGCCCCGCTGCATTTGGATCAGCCGCTGGAACTCCTGCACTAGCTCCCGGCAGCAGAACTTCACCTTCTTGCCCGACCCGCACGGGCAAGGACTGTACATGTCGATAGGGGCAACCATCGCTCCATGGATCCTTACGAGGATTTTTCCTGTCGGTCCCGGCACGCGTTTCGCGCCGCGAACCCTCGGCCGCTTCCTGGGCAACCCGAGCATCCTACCACACAGATAATCCTCCGGGGAAGTATTTGCTTTTCCCGGGTGCGGCGGGGAAGCCGGAACGTGTTTGTTTGGGCCAGCGCCGACCTTCCCGGCGGTGACAGCTCTTTTAGCTTCCGGGTACGTGTTTCGCGTGCCAGCATAAGACGGAGCGTTTCCCGAGCAAAAAGAGTCGATGTTTGTCCGGCGAGCCCCGGGCTTTAGCCCGGGGAGAGCCGAATAGGGGCATTGCGTTGTTTTTCTCCGCCAGCTGAAGCTGGCGGCTCGCCGGTTGCAAGAATTGGCGCTGGTTCTTGCCCCGGAGCGGAAGCTCCGGCGAGCCGCGTGCGTCAGCACGCGGTTGGTTTGAACCGTGTTGGCGGTTGCTCCTATTCGATGCAACCGGGAGCTTACGCTCCCGGCTCGCCGTTCTCCGCCAGCTGAAGCTGAAGCTGGCGGCTCGCCGCTGGCAAGAAGAAACGCTTATTTCTACCACGCACGGAAGCGTCGGATCAGCAATGTGCTAGCCCGCTAAACACGTACGCTTCCGGGCAGAAACGCCTCGGGTGCACAGAACGAACCCTTCCGGCCAGTAAAAAACAGGAAAACAGTGCCATTTTATATCTTGGGAAGCTTGGAGAATATTCGCAGATTGCACTGTTTGCGATGCCTGAGAAAAATGCTTGCCTTTGCCAGAAAAGACGAATAAACTGCGGCCTCTAGGTGCCCTGGGGGGTGTGGCGAATCTTGCAAGCTCTCTCTGGGGCGTAGTGATCCCTACATGGTTGGTTCCGTTGACCGGAGAGAAGATCAGGGACTCGATCGGCAAGGCTGCAATCCGGATCGGGACGGCAAGAGGGTGGCAACACAACCCCATACCACCCCGTCACTTCGGTTGGCCGCTGAGCGTTTCTCTGGTTCTGTCTTTCCGGCAGCGGCATCCGCAGGCGAAAGGAGGTCTCGCAGATGAACGGGATGTTTCTGCTCTGGAGTCTGGTTGCCGTCTCTGCCGGGAACAACATGGCATTCAACGACTACGCCAAGGCCCTGGAAGCTGCCCGGGAACAAAACCGGCTGCTGATCGTCGTGCTCTACCAAGGGAGCCGGGTCAACCCGGTGACTCCCGTGGGACGGTCCGCCGAGTGGCTGCGAAACCACTTCGTCCTGTGTCGGATCAATGTGGAAACTCCTTACGGAGCCCAGTTGGCCCAGGCCTTTCGCCGCGACCGGT
>JALSGI010000572.1 GCA_026982835.1 Planctomycetota bacterium
CCGGACCACGGCGTCCCAGGCCACTTGCCCCAGGGTCAGCACCACGCGGAAGGGGACCAGGGCCAGCGTCTGTTCCAGCCACGGGCGGCAGTTGGCCATTTCCTGGGCCGTGGGGCGGTTCTGTGGCGGGGCGCAGTGGCACACGGCCGTGATCGTGCAGTCGTACAGCACCAGCCCGTCCTCCCGCGACTCGGCCCGGGGCTGGCTGGCAAAGCCGGCTCGGTAAAGGGCCCGATAGAGCCACTGGCCGCTGCGATCCCCGGTGAACATCCGCCCGGTGCGATTAGCTCCGTGGGCCGCCGGGGCCAAGCCGACCACCAGCAGCCGGGCCTGGGGCGCGCCGAAGTTGGGCACGGGCCGCCCCCAGTAGGTCCAGTCGCGGTAGGCTTTTCTTTTTTGCCGGGCCACCTGGCGGCAATGTCGCCGCAGCCGAGGACAGCGATCGCACTGCACGATCGCCTCCTGGAGCTGTTCCCAGCCGAGGGCCCCCTCCGGCGGGGAAGCAGCCGATTGGGGGTTCATCCGCCCAGTTCCCACCACACGCTCCAAGCCATGTAGCCCAGGTAGGCCAGCACGAGCATGGCCCCTTCCACCCGCTTCATCGTGTTGCCGCCGGTGTAGGCCAGGGGGAACAAGACGACGGTCAGACCGGTGTGAAACAGCAGGTCCCACCCGCCGCGGCCCTGGGGGATGTGCACCGGGGCCACGCTGGCGGTGATCCCCAGGATGAGCAACACGTTGAACATGTTGGAGCCGACCACGTTCCCCACGGCCAGGTCGCCGTGGCCTTTGCGGGAGGCCACTACCGAGGTGACGATCTCCGGCAGGCTGGTGGCCAGGGCCACGACCGTCAGCCCGATCAACGCGTCGCTCACCCCGGCCCAAGCGGCCAGGCGCACCGCCCCGTTTTCGGCGCACTTGCCCCCGGTCACCAGCAGGGCCAGGCCCAGCAGGAACAGCAACACGGCCAGAGGCTTGGACTTCACTTGGGTTTCTTCGGCCTCTTCCACTGAGATGGGGGCCAGGGCGTCCCGGGCCTCGCGGCGTCCGGCCTGGAACCAGTTCCACACGAACACGGCGAACACGGCCAGCATCACGCCCCCTTCCAGGCGACCGAAGAACCAGGCGTGTTCCGGGGCCGATGCTCCCGGGAAGCGCAACCAGGCCGCGGCCAGCAACGCCCCGGCAAGGGCGATCAGCAGCGGAATCTCCCGCGTGATCACGCGACTGTGCACCGGCAGCGGCGAGACCAGCGCGGCCAGTCCCAGCACCAGGGCGATGTTGGCGATGTTGGAACCGATCACGTTGCCGAAGCTCAGGTCGGAGTTGCCGCCCAGGGCGGCGATGACGTTGAAAGCCAGCTCGGGGCTGCTGGTGCCGAAGGCCACCACCGTGAGCCCGATCATCAGCGTCGATACCCCCAAGGCCCGAGCGATGGTCACCGCCCCCTGCACCAGCCAGTGTCCTCCCAGCAGCAACAGCCCCAGTCCCACCGCCAGCACCAGTGGAGCCGGGAAGGCGTCCAGCAGTGCGGAAACGTTCAAGCCGAAGCCGAGTAACCCTGGGATCATGACACGCCTGGCTGCATCAAGAAAAAACAAAGGTGCCACTGTACTTTACGCCACCGGCGTGCTCGTGCCAAGGGAGCCGCAGGGGCCTGCGGCGACAAGGCGAAAAGAGCTGGAGAAAACGATCCGCGGCGTGCTGGCTGGCCAGGACACTTTGTGTTAGGATAAGGGCACCGGACACGGAAATCCGGCAGTCTCTGCACCATGTACAGGGAAGAGGCACCCGTGGTCGGCTGGTCCCAGGAAACCGAGCTTCCCCGGCCAGTGGGAGGTGCCCCCCGGGACGAGCTGCGGTGGTTCTGCTCCTTTGATTGTGGAAAGGTGGTAGCGGTATGACCAAATCGACCCGGCGCCCTCGCACTCGCAAAACCTCTTCCACCGCCACGTTGGCTACCGCCGTCCGCCGCAAGGCGTACTGGGGCGTGTTCAACCAGACCCTGAAACGTGTGGCCCTGTTCCCCTACCATCAACGCCGCCAGGCCCAGCAATACGCCGAACAACTCTCCCAAGAACAAGGCGGCATGT
>JALSGI010000573.1 GCA_026982835.1 Planctomycetota bacterium
CTTCCCCCAGTTCGGCATCCTGCGGGACAACAACCGCCAGTACCTGTTTGCCCACGGGCTGACGTTCGGCTTCGACATCAACCGCTAGCCGGACCGCCCGGGCCACAGGCGAGCCACATCCAGGAAGCCCACCGGCAGGTGGGTTTCTTGCTGCGCCACCAGCTGGGCCAGGGCTTGCCCCAGCACCCCGGCAAACTTGAACCCGTGTCCCGAAAGACCCGCGGCAAGCCACACCCGACCTTCTCCCTGCGGGTGAAGGCCCAGCACGAAGTGCTCGTCCGGGCTCATCGTGTAGAGGCAGGGCACCTGGGCTCGCAGGTGGCGGCCCAGCCGGGGCAGGCACTCCCGGGCGAAGCGGGCCACCGCCTGGTAATCCTCCCGGTCCAGTTGCGGAAACTGCTCCTCCGGCCCGGCCAACTCCCGACCCCCGCTGTGCATGGCCATCTTCACCCCCCAGAGCGGATGCTCCTCGGGAAACCCGTAAAACACCCCGTAGGGGAGCTGAAACAAAAAACCCGGCACGCCCCGCTGGAGCCGGTAGTGGGCATCCACCGTGCTGAACCAGTACTGGGGCTTGCGGACCACGCGCAATCGCGGTGCCAGTTCCGGCACCAGGCGTCCGGTCCAGCTGCCGCCGCAAAGCACCAGGGAATGGGCCTGATAGGTTTCCTGGGAGGTGCGGACTTCCACCTCGCCTGCCCGCACACGCCACGCCTGCACCGGCTCGCAAAAGCGAAGCTGCGCCCCCTGCCCCGCGGCCACTTCCAGGCAGGCACGCACGCACGCCTCTACGTACAAGAACCCGGCCCCCGGCTCGTACACCCCAGCCATGCCTGAGGGCACCCGGAAGCCGGGCCAGCGACGGTGGATTTCCTCGGCGGGCAGGTCTTCGATCTCCAAGTGGTGTTCCCCCGCGCTGCGTCGCACGCCTTGAAGCACTTCCCCCTGCGGCGGCCCCACCTGAAGCAACCCGCAGCGGACAAACAACCGCCTGCCCACTTGCCGCTGGAGCCGCTGCCAGTAGCCGAAGCTGGCCTGGGCCAGGGGGACGTAGTTGGGGTGCTCGAAGTACGCCTGGCGGATCATCCGCGTGCGGCCGTGGGAGCTGCCGTGGGAGTGGGCCGGGCCGAACTGTTCCAGGCCCAACACCCGCAGCCCCCGCGCAGCCAGCTCCGCCGCGGCGGCTGCGCCCACGCCGCCCAGCCCCACCACCACAACGTCCCAGTGCCGGTTCACGTCTGCCAAATGCCTTGGAGTCGCCAAAGACCGATGCCGCCGTTTGTCCCCTCAACGTACTCTCAACTTACGGAGAAGACCGCGCCGAAGCGAGCCCCGGCTGGGCGGGGCGAGCCGCGGGTGCAAGTGCGCGGAACAAACAAGCAAACCGGCTACTGCGGTCCCCGCACCGCGTCGCGCAAGAGCATTTTCAGCAGGAAGAGGAGATTGCGGGCCATCCGCGGCCCCAGCCGCCGGGGATCGCTGGCCACGCGGTGCAGCCACTCCAGCCCGCTACGCTGCATCCAACGCGGAGCCCGACGCACCCGTCCAGCCACAAAATCGAACGAGGCCCCAAGCTGCACGCTCATCGGCACCCCCAGGCGGTGGAGGTTGCGGTAAATCCACAGTTCCCCCTTGGGCTGCCCGAAAGCCACAAACAGCAAGTCGGTGCCGGCCTGGCGGATGCGGCGGCATAGGGCCCGGGTTTCTTGTTCCGAAAGGGGGCGAAACGGCGGGGATTCCACCCCGGCCAGTTGCAAGCCCGGGTACAGCCGCACCAGGCGCGAGGCAGCCGCTTCGGCCACCTCGGGCAATCCGCCCAGGAAAAACACCCGGTAACCTCGCCGGCTGGCCCGCTGGCACAAGGCGTAGATCAGGTCGCTGCCGGCCACGCGCTGGGGCAGCCGGCGGCCCAACAGGCGGCTGTACCACACCAGCGGCATGCCGTCGGCCACCAGGAACGCCGCGTGGCGATTCACCTCGGCCAGCTCGGCGTGCTGGTGGGAGAGCATTACGTAGTTCAAGTTGGCCGTGATGAAGTAGCCCGGCTCTCGGGGGGTGCCGATCCAGGCGTCCACCACGTCCACCGTCTGCT
>JALSGI010000574.1 GCA_026982835.1 Planctomycetota bacterium
TGGCCTTGCCGCCGGAGGGAAAGCGGTCCTCGAACGGGTCGCCCTCTTTCAGCTCGGGGGGCTGGGGGTCCAGGTGTTTCAGGGCATCCTGGGCCTGGGGGTTCAGCAGCGGCCGGGGGTCGAGCCGGCCGGAGCGGACCAGGGCCAGTTGCTCCTCGTTCAGCCCGGCTTGCCGCAGAATCTGCTCCCGCCGCTGGGCCCAGAGCCGCCGGGCGGCTTGGGCCCGGGCCACATCCGAGGCCGACGCCCGACGCTGCACCACCAGCGTGACCAGGTCGTTGGTCTTGGCAAACCGGGGGTCGTTGCGGAGCGAATCGTCCAGGTACCAGGGCAGCGCCCGGGGGAGCACGAAGAACACCGCCGCGGCAAACAGCACCGTGCCCCAGGCGGCCAGCCGCGTGCCGCGGCGCCAGAACATGCCCACCCAGAACACCGCGGCAAAGATAAGCGGGATTTCCCAGGCGGCTTTCATCTGGTCGAACACGTCGCGCCACAGCAATGCCAACGTGGTGGCCCCGGCGATGATGAGCACCCCGACGATGCGGCCGGCGCGGACGTAGGCCGCTTCGCTGGCCTGGGGGTTCACATAGGCGGCGTAGATGTTTCGTACCACCAGGGCGGAAGTGACCAGCATGTAGCAATCGGCCGAGCTCATCAGGGCCGCCAGCAGGCAAGCCAGCATCAGGCCCACCAGCCCCAGTCCCAACGGGCCCAGCACCTCTCGGGCGGCGACGCCCCAGACGCGATCGGCGTCCTGGGCGATCTCCAGGTTGTCGGCCAGCAGGGCCAGCACGATCAGCCCCGTCAGCGCCCAGCCCACGGTGCAGAGCCGCTTGAGAAAGTTTCCGGCCACCAGGCCCACCCGGGCCGAAGTCTCCGTCTTGGCCGAGCCGCCCCCGGTGGCGATGAAGTGCGGCTGCACGACGATGCCGATCAGGTTGATCAGCGTAATGGCCACGATGTAATACAGCGGGAACTCCCCGCCCCGGGGCGATTCCAGAATCTCAAAATACTCCTGCGGCACGCGCTGGTGCATGATCTGGAAGCCGGCGGTCCAATTCATGGAAGGATCGCCGAATTTGTCCACCAGGGCCTTCAGCCCGTAGGGAATCAAAAGCACCGAAAGCAGGATGATGAAAATGCCCTGCACCAGGTCGGTCCAGTAGGCGGCCCGCAGACCCCCCAGCACCCCGTAGAGAATGACCACGGCGGCGATCACGGGCAGCAACAGGTAGTAAATATCCACGGTGGTGCCGGCCAGTTCCACCGTGTCGCTGCCGATCAGGGCGATACCCACCTTGCCCACGGCCGCAAAGGCCACCGAGAGATAGACCATGTAGAAGTAGATGGCAAACAGGGCGTAGGCAGCGCCCAGGGAGCGGCTCTCGTAGCGTTCGACGAACCAGTCGCCCAGGGTCAGGTGGCGCATGCGGCGATACCACACGCCGAAGATCCAGTAGAACGGGGTGACAAACAGCCACAGCAGCACGCTCCAGATGCCGCTTAGGCCGCTGGTGAAGATGGTGCGGCCCAAAAGTACGGGATCGTTGGCCCCGGTGCCGGCCCCAAAGGCGGCGAACGCCTGCAACAGCTTGCCGAAAGAGCGGCCGCCCAGGAAGAAGTCTTCCTGCTTTTTGATCTTCCACATGGCCCAGTAGCCGATCCCGGCCATGGCCACGAAGTACAACACCAGCACGACCCAATCCAAAGCGCTCATCCGGGTGCTCCTGCGGGAGGGTGGTCGGGTGGGGAGTGCTGGCACTGATCCTAATGAGCCGCCGGGGGGTGCTCAAGGCAAAAGGGGGCTTGGGTCTTGGGTCGTGGGTCTTGAGGTGGTGCTTCCGCACCGGGCGAGCCCCGAGCTGAAGCTCGGGGAGGGCGTGGAGGGCGTGGAGGCTTGGGGGCTTGGAGAGATACAGAGCCCCGCACGTCAGTGCGGGGAGGCCGCGAATCGGCCTGCGGCTTGCGCCGTGCGCCGGAGCTGCCGCACCGGAGCAAGAACAAACGTTTTTTCTTGCAACCGGCGAGCCGCGCACCGTCAGCCGGCGGAGGGCGTGGAGGCCTGGAGGCTTGGAGGCTTGGGGGGATG